>CAZGNO010000006.1:0-74864 GCA_964527785.1 uncultured Chitinophagaceae bacterium | reverse complement strand
AACAAATAATTTACTGAATTTAATGGTTCGGTTATTTTAGTCCTATCACTTACTTCTAAAATTATAATATTCTCCTTAACCATGAATCAAAAACTATCTTTCAATTCGTTTTATTTTCGATTAAGTACTCTCACGGAAAAGTTTGGTGTAGATTGGCTGAGAATTGCTCTCGCAATAGTTTTTATATGGTTTGGTTTTCTTAAAATGATAGGAATGAGTCCCGCTCATGAGCTCGTTGAAAAAACAATCTACTGGATACCATCTAAGATTTTCGTACCATTTCTTGGCGGCTGGGAAGTTGCAATGGGGATTGGTTTACTTTTCAAAAAATTGATTCCATTTACTGTAGTACTTATGCTGTTTCACATGGCAGGAACATTCTTACCCTTTTTCATCCTTACAAACGTTTGCTTTGATTCATTTCCATTCTGTCCATCACTAGTAGGGCAATATATCATCAAAAATCTTGTACTGGTTACTGCTGCGCTGACTGTAGCCGGGAAATACAGTGTAAATGTTCTGCCGGATACAATGCCGTAATAATCTATATTTATAAAGATATATGTTATTCTTGTAAACCTCTTGCAAGTCGTTGTAAGAAATTTATACACTGCTCACGGGATGTAATCGGTACTTCCATAAATACTTTGTCTTTCTTTTGCACAAACCGCCCTGCCTGAATAGACGAAACAAATTTTGTCAATGGCATAAACAGGTGTTCATAATAGAGCGTATTCGATTCGGGGGGAAGCTCGGCTGTCAGTAAATTGTTTTTGAAAATAATACGAATGAATCCTGTTTCCAAAGCGACTACTCGCAGATGAACCGCAAACAGCAGATTTTCAGCTTCAGAAGGCAGGCGTCCATACCTATCCCGTAATTCAGAAATGATATTGTTTAATTCTACTTCCGAACGAACATTATAGAGCCGTTTGTAAAATTCAAAACGTTCGGTATCGCTAGAAACGTAATTAGTGGGAAGCAAAGCATCAGCACCAATTTCTACCGCTACATCATCATTTGCAAACGAGCGTCTTCTCGTTGATTGTTTTTCATCGGTAAATAATGTAGAGAATTCCTCTGTTCGAAGCTCATTCACTGCTTCATCAAGTATTTTCTGATAGAGTTCAAATCCCATTTCAGCAATAAATCCACTTTGCTCTCCGCCAAGCAAATTACCGGCACCGCGAATTTCCATATCTCGCATTGCAAGTTGGAATCCGCTTCCTAAATCGGTATTCTCCTCCAATGCTTGCAATCTTCTTAGTGCTGTACGCGACAAAGTACGCATAGGAGGAACAATAAGCATTGAATATGCTTGAGTATTCGACCGTCCTACGCGACCGCGAAGTTGGTAAAGTTCTGCAAGACCGAAATTATCAGCATTATGAATGAAGATAGTATTTGCATTAGGAATGTCCAGACCGGATTCAACGATTTTAGTACAAATCAACACATCATATTTTCGCTCCATGAACTTTTCCATTGTGTTTTCCAACTTTTCGGTATCCATTTGTCCGTGTGCAATTCCACACCGCAGCGTTGGGACTAACTCAAGAAGCTGTTCATGAATTTTAGTAAGAGTTGCGATTTTATCACTCACAAAATAAATTTGCCCACCTCTGTCAATTTCTCTCAAAACTGCTTTGTGGATAGCATCCTCATTCCATTCTGAAATTTCCGTGATAATAGGAAGGCGGTTGCGTGGAGGTGTTTCGATAACACTCAAATCCCGTGCACCCATCAATGAAAAATTGAGGGTTCTTGGGATCGGTGTAGCAGTAAGAGTAAGTGTATCAACTGTTACACGCATAGAACGGAGTTTTTCTTTGGCAGCTACTCCAAATTTTTGTTCTTCGTCAATTACCAGTAAACCCAGATTCTTGAAATTAATGTCCTTGCTTAATATACGGTGTGTGCCTATAAGAATATCTACATTGCCTTTCTTCACACTTTCCACGACTTCCTTCTGTTCAGACGGCGAGCGGAACCGAGATAGTACATCAACATTTACAGGATAACGGTGTAGACGATCTTTGAATGACGAAAAATGCTGTTGTGCCAAAATAGTAGTGGGAACAAGGACAGCTACCTGTTTTCCACTTTGAACAGCTTTGAAAGCAGCACGAACTGCAACTTCGGTCTTACCGAAACCGACATCACCACAGACCAATCTATCCATAGGGGTTTGTGCTTCCATATCGCTTTTTACTTCTGCAGTTGCTTTGGATTGATCGGGAGTATCTTCGTAAATGAATGATGCTTCAAATTCTTTCTGCCAGACAGTATCTTCCGGAAATGAAAACCCGGGTTGAGACTTGCGTTCAGCATATAACTTGATTAGCTCTCTAGCTATATCCTTGAGTTTTTTCTTGCTTCTTTGCTTTTTTCGTTCCCAATCTGACGAACCGAGTTTACTTAGTTTTGGTGCACCTTCTTCACCGCCTGAGTACTTCTGGAGTTTATGAATATGATTGAGATGGACATAGAGTACATCATTGCCTTCATAAATCACACGTGCACAGTCCTGCTTGTTACCAGCAATCACAATAGTTTCCAAACCGTCGAAACGACCGATTCCCTTGTCAATGTGAACAACGTAATCTCCGCGTTTTAACTGAGCAAGCTCACGCAGTGTAATACCGGTAAACTGCTTGCCGCGTTTGTTAGTTTGGAAATGTCTTCGTTCAAACAACTGATGTTCTGTGAAAAAAGCAATTTGATCATCAGGCAGAACAAACCCTTTGGAAAGTGTTTTATTGAGCCAAGTAATACTCCGAAGTGTGTTCTGAGGTGAAGCTAGCGGCTTGTCCGGTTCTTCATTTTCATCCTGTTCAAAGCCGTTTATTACCAAATCATGCAGCCGTTTTGAATTGACATTTCCTTCGGCTGCAAGAAATATACGTGTTTGACTTATGGCAAGCGAACGCAGTTCAATAAGTAACTTATGAATAGATGCAGCTAGTGACGGCTGATATTGTGATTTAACAGAAACAGTCGTTTCACCTAATCCATTGATATATAGTATCTTCCAACCGGAGAACATTTTTTTCCAATTCTCGATACCTAAATCTTCAAATTTACGTTCACACTGTTCGGGAGAATCAACAACTAGAAGTGAGCCGGTAGGGAAGTAATCGGTAATTGAAGAGTCAAATGGTGTATCACCATGCTGAAATAAATCGGCAATCAATTCAATACTGTCATGCTCCCGTATGCTTCGCTGTGAGAGAGGGTCAAATTCACGGATAGAATCAATTACATCTCCCCAAAATTCGATACGAAGCGGGGCAGTCCATCCGAGTGGGAAGACATCCACAATACCACCACGAACAGCCATATCCCCTTGGTTTTCTACAAAGTCTTTTCTATCAAATCCATGGAGTGAAAGTGTAGTTGTAAATTGATTGAAAACTAATTTTTCGCCACGCTCTAGATGTAAACGGTTTGTTTGAACTTCATTCGGTTTCGGTACACCAAATGTCAAGCATTCAGGAGAGGCAACCGCTATACATTGGTTGTTGTTTTCAACCATTGCCAGCGAATCAATAATTGCTACAATCTTTTCATCAAGCTGTTCGGCAGAGAAGTGAACACGTTTGTCCGGTTCTGCGAAAAGAGCGGTGTTTTGTTCGCCGATAAGAACGTTTAAATCATATATCCATTCTTGAGATTCTTCTTTTGATTCTGTAAGAATGAAAATTCGCTGTGGGTTTCGCTTCCAAAGTGTTGCAATAGCTAAAGTACGCAATGAACCTGAAAGTGTTTTGACAGATACCTGTGTACTTTTAGCAAAATGATGCTCAATTTCTCTGAGAAATCGCGTCTTTTCGAGCCGACTAAGAATTGCATCAAATTGTGAGGATTCTTTGGATAGAGGATTCATTGGGATAGATTTTCGATGACAAGCAACAAAAAGAGACCTGACTGACATTTTTTTGATTATCAATCAGGTCTGTAAGTATCATTATATAATTTATTACTTCATGGGAACATGAGCCATGAAATCTTCAGCAAAACGAGGGTAATAATTCATAAGAAGTTCTTCTATACGCTCGGCATTCTCAGATCTAAGAATGAGCCCTGCATAGTTTTTCTTTTTTTGAACCCAAGCTACTTCAGGGTCGCTATAGACTGACATATCCGGTTCATCTTGCCTGGCTAATGTGAAGATACCTCCTCCATACATCTTCTTATAGCTGGGAAGTTTATACTCTCCTTTGGGGAGAAGTTCAATCTTTGCCCATTCGTGCCACAAGCAAAGTCCTGTAGAACGGAATACTACGTCAGGAATTCTTGCACCGCCTATACGGGCACTTGCTTCCAGAAAATAAAATTTACCGTCTTCTTTGCTTTTAATATACTCATTATGCATCGTTCCATGAACCATTCCGAAGGCAGCAGTAATGTCTTTGTTGATTTTTTGAAGAGCTTTTTCGTCTGCATTTCCTCTTTTAATCATGCGAGTTGTAAAAATTCCACCGGTTGTCGTTAAATCTAACATAGGCAGTCCGTATTTAGAGCATGAGGCAAAAATAACCTTTGAGTCATTGACCAAAGCATCTACATGATAGACATCTCCTGCAACATATCGTTCGAGCAAAAAGTTGGATTGTTTATCGCCCAATTTTTCAATTTCATTCCAAACTTCCTGGGCATGGAACATCTTTGTGATTTTGGATGACGATGCACCCATTCTTGGTTTGAGTACCCACGGAGCAGGCACTGAATTCATAAAATCATTTACTTCGGCATGATTGAGTATCCGTACAAATTCAGGAACCAATACACCTTCTTCTTTTGCTTTCATTCTCATTGCGAGCTTATCGCGAAAGTACCGAGAGGTTGTTTCCCCCATTCCTGCAATTCGTGTATGCTCCCTAAGAGCAGCAGCCACTTCAATATCAAATTCACCCAAACCAATGATTTTATCAAACTTTATAACTCGCGAGAGGTAGCACACGACGTTTCTTACCACTTTTTCATCAAACAAATCGGGAACAGCATATACTTGGTCAATATGGTCACGGGGCCATGCTTCCTTCAAGTACTTTTCTTCTGTCAGTAGGTGAACATTCCATCCCATCCGTTTTGCTTCCAGTAGAAACGGACGACCAAAGAGCGCACCGACAATACACAAAACAGTTTTTTTCGATTCCATGCTAAACCTCTTGATTTATTATGATTGAATATGATTGGGAATTGACATAGGGGAAAGCCACGATTGAATTGCAGATGCAAGATTTGTTCGCCAATTGCCCCATGTGTGGCTTTGGTGAAATTCCTGATACATAACATTTGCTCCAAGATATTTTAATCTGTGGAACATGGATTCTGTCATTTTTTGAGCATCGCATATTGTTCCTGTTTGCAAATGAAATTCAATCTTAGGGGCATTTTTTAAATATGGAGAATGGAAAATTTCTGCTTGATTCCACCAATACGACGGCGATTGTGCTATGCAAACACCAATGTCTTTTGGAAATTGAAGTGAAGTTTTAGTTGCAAGAAGTCCTCCGAGTGATGCTCCGGTTATGCTGCGCTTAGGTGATTCATCCGATATGGGTACATTCCATTTTTTCCATATAGCAAGTGCCTCTGTTAGTGCTTCATGTATGCAAAATTCCGGATATGATGCATTGAGAGCATATTCACCGATTCTATCTTTAGGTGAAATGAAGAGGGCAGCGCATGGTGGTATTTTTCCTGCTGCTTGTAAGTTATCGAGTATCTGATGGAACTTTCCTATGTGAATTGCTTCTGAACCGTCATGAACTATGAGTAGTGGTAAACTGAACCCTTTTTCATTTTTATAGACCGGAGTATAAAGGAAAATTTCCCTTGTTTCATTGAGCAATTTACTTTCAAATTCAAACCATTTAATATTACCTCTGTGAACTACAGATGTTGATGGTTCAAGCCATGATTCGTCGAGATATTCCGGCATCCAAAATTCTGAGTTTTGACCAAAACCTTCGATTGATGTGTGAATATTTGATGGGTCTAATATCCAATTGCCGTCCACTATCAGTTTGTATTGCAATCTGGCAGTTGGATGGAACTCCTGGATGCCGTAGAACAAATCAGTATGCTCTATTTGGTGAAGAGCAATAGCAGGTTGCCAGTAAGTCCAGTCACCAACAAGCATAACGCTTTTAGCAGATCCTTTATACATAAAGTATGCACGATTATTGAGCGTTATAGGCAATGGAGAGGAACTGTTTGTTGTCAAATTCCGCCAAAACTCCTCAGCAACTCTTTGCCTCTCTTCCTCTTTATGAGTCCCCAAAAGCTCTAGCAGTGAGTTGATTAATTGATGAGATGTAAGCACAAATCAAAGAAAAATGAAAGAAAACAAGATGTTTTACAAACAAAATTACGAAATATATTGCTGAAAAAATTGGATTAAAAGCTATTGCCGTTACTGTAATATTTGCATTGATAAAATAAAATTTAAATAACTGAAAAAAAACTGCGAAATTGCAGTTTTTAAAGCATACAAATTCTATTTTAAAAGTAATGAGTAAACTTGTACGATATTTAGGAATTATCCTTCATTTACAAAGCAAAAAAATTGTTCGGGCAGAGGATATCGCGGATCATTTTGGAGTAAGTGTCCGTACAATTTATAGAGACCTTAGAGCACTTGAAGAAGCCGGAGTTCCTATTGCTGCAGAAGTAGGGATTGGATATTCTCTTGCTCATGGATACCATCTGCCTCCGGTCATGTTCACGGAAGAAGAGGCAAGTGCGATTTTTCTAGGCGGTGAATTTTTAAAACAAACTACAGATACATCGCACCAAAAACATACTGAATCCGCACTTATGAAGATTAGTTCGGTTCTTCCCAAAGAAAAAAAAGAATATCTGGAACGTTTACAAGAGTCTGTTGCAGTTCATGCTCGGTCTCCTTGGTTGCAGGATGACATAAATACCAACGTATTAGCTCAAATTCAACGTTCGATTGTTCACAGAACTATTCTTAATATGGAATATTATGCCCAATCCAATGATGAAACCACTGCAAGATCGGTCGAACCGGTCGGTTTGGTATATTATAGTGATCATTGGCATCTTGTAGCGTATTGTCGCCTTAGGGAGGATTTTCGTGATTTTCGTGCCGATCGTATCAAATCAATAACGGAGCTAAATGAGATTTTTACTATTCGCCCAAATTTTTCAGTTAATAAATTCATGAGCAGAGAGCTCCGCTTGGAAAATCCTGTTGAGGTTCGACTCTTGTTTCCATATTCATATTCACGATACGCAACTGCTAAATACTATTTTGGTTTAGTGGAGGAAATAGAACGAAACGAAGGAATTGAAATGACCTTTCTTGTGCCGTATCTCGAATGGATTGCTCGGTGGACTCTTTCTTTTGGTAAAAATGTAACTGTATTGCACCCGCCTGAGCTCAAGAAAATTATCACGAAAACTGCTCGTGAAGTAATTGAACTTAACGAAGTTGAATCCTAAAAAAATATATGTTAAATTTTACTAATATTTTACTACTGACATACTGATGTCAGTGTCGTATGGTAATTTTGCAAACGATACAACTCGGCAACTATAAATAATTGAACAGCCGGGTAAATATTAATAATTTTTTTGAGGAAACAGTATGAAAAATGCATTAAACTGGTTTGAAATTCCGGCAACAGATTTTGACCGTGCCGTGAAATTTTATAGCTCAATCTTAGGAACAGAAATTCAAACCACAGAAATGAACGAGTATAAAATGGGATTTTTTCCAGCTGATGAAGGCGCAGTAGGTGGAGCAATTGTTGCAGGAGAGTATTGTGTACCCAGTGCTGACGGTGCTGTTGTATATCTCAACGCAGGGAATGATTTGAGTGATATTTTAGGACGTGTAGAGGCAAATGGCGGTAAGGTTATTATGCCTAAAATGCTCATTACTGAGGAAATTGGATATATGGCGTATTTCCTTGATACTGAAGGTGGCAGAGTAGCTCTTCATTCACAGCATTAATTTCCTGAAAGAATATTGCGAAGAAATTCATTTCTCTTCGACCAATGATATCATCGGCTAATTTCCAAGAGACTGTTGATTTTTATACATCAACATTAGGTTTTACCTGTGATGAAAGAAATGATGAATACGGTTGGGCTTCGCTCCACAGAGATAGTGTTGAGATAATGATTGCTATTCCGAACGATCTTATTCCATTTGAAAAACCAATATTTACAGGTTCGTTTTATATCAATACCGATAAAATCGACGAATTGTGGAATCAACTGAAAAATAAAGCAACGGTGGTCTATCCAATCGAAAATTTTGAGTATGGAATGAGAGAATTTGCCATATATGATAATAATGACTACCTCATTCAGTTTGGTCAAGATGTTCAGACTCTATAGGATTCACAACCAAAACGGCGAGCTGCAATTTCTGCTGTAGTGGTCAATTAAGCGCGAAAGTTACCCCCCAACTTTCGCGCTTTTTATTCTGTGAGATTTATCTGTACGCCGGATTGTCGCGCTTTTCGATTTTTAAGTCTTGAAGCTGAGGTGATTTGATTCCAAAACGAAGATAAAAACCCCTACTCAATCCTGTTGGAGTCCATGAAAATTGTAAAGCCCAGCAATCAAGGTCTTTAGTTATATTAATTGTTGATGCTTCAAACTTGTTGGTAACAAAATCGTAATATAATGTTGAATTCACTTTCCAGGTAGGAGTAATACTAAATTGAACTCCTGCTTGTGCATTAAGGGTACGGGTGATGATATGTTTTACAGGTTCATTATAGGAAAATGTAAGCCCTAATTGAACACTCCAAGGTATGCCTACTGGTGAAAAACCCGGAGTATTGTCACCATAAATATCATCCTGTACAGCTGCATAATTGTATCGTCGAAGGAAACGTTCACCGATAGTATTTCCCAATGAGTCAGCAGAAGTAGTGTCACTTGGTAAAGTATTCGTCAGTTGAATACCCTCTGAAGAAAAACTTGTGGATAGATTTACTGAAAAGTAGGTCAGCCGCGCCAGTCCTTTTCCAACAGAGATTAAATACGTATTGATCGGAACATAACCGACTGAAGTTCCATTTGGAGAAATTCTTTCACCTTCATCATAGAGAGTAAATTTGGAATTTCCATTAAATGTGATGAACTTTAATGCCGGAGTATAGAACGATAAAAAAATATCGTTGAATTTTAATGAATCTCGTTCAAAATCATATCCACTGTTTGCGTTTACAGTAACAAGGTCTAGGTTTAAATCGGGCATTGTATCTTGCTGCGCAATTTTTGCCTGAATAGTATTTGACAAACTGAATGAAACAAGTTGTGAGCGTTTATGTCTTGGAGCTTCGCCGCCATCAGTTTCAAATCGAGAATATTGAACAGTGTCTCCCGTTCTCAAATTAATGTATTCCCCGACTTTATCCGTTGTACGCGGGGAATACTCTGGAGTAAACGAATAATTAAGGGAAGGAACAAATACATGTCTTAGTGCTTTAATCCCCCAAATATTGGGTTCAACAACCCCGTAGAGTCGTGTAGATGCACCGACACCAATGCTCCAACTGTAATCTCTATATGGCAGTACTGAATGCTCAAAATTATTATTAACAGTTGAATCAGTTGGGTTCATTGATCTGGTTAGCTTACGAAAAAACCAATTTTCTTTATAAGAAATTTGTGGTGTCAATGAAAAATAGCCGAGTTTTGGGGATATTGATAATGATGGTGAATGACGTATGACATACCGTTCGTCGCTTCTAAATGTGGTGTCATATGTTTTCAGAGCAGTATCAAGGGGAACGATAAGTTGAATGCGGTCCAAGTTGTAATTTGCATTCATTCCATACGTAAAAGCAACTTGAGAAAGCCAGTTATCCGATGCAACTAATCTCTTGAACGGTAAAATTTGTGGAACTTGATAGGAGAGAGAAGGTTTAACCTGGTACTCACTTGTAATGATATTTTGACTACGAGAGAAAGACAATGCTAACGACGAGCCGTTATCAAACTGCTGATTGTAAGAGGCGTTAGAGAAAATTTGCTGCGTAATCCGTTTTGAAATATCAGTCTCGTAATTGCGATTGAAATCTTGCGAAGAGAAGTTGAGTGAAGCAGTTAAACTTGATTGAGGAGTAAGCGTTTGACGGTGATTCAGATCAAAATTCCAACTTTGATTCATCGGTTGGTCAGGGTCGGTTCTTCTCCGTCCGAACGATAAATTGAAACTCCCGTCAAGGGTATTTTGATATTTATATCGTGTATAATTTCTAAGTAAATAGCCGGTTTTTGTAAAAATATCTGCAGTGATTTGTGTATCGTAATAATCACTGAGAGCGAAATAGTAACCCATATTTTGAAAAGTTACACCGTTAAGATTCGAGAAAAAGAACGATGGAATAATAATCCCGGAGCGTCTTCCGGTTTTGTTCTCAAAATACAACCCAAATGGGAGTGCAAATATTGGCATATCCTCAACATAAAGGATAAGCGGGTCTAGAAAGATGCGGTCTTGAGTGATTACTTTCATCTTGGGCGAACCAAAATAAAAGTGAGGATGTGGCTTAGAGCATGTTGTATAGCAGCCGTTTTCAATGAAAAGGGTATTATCGTTTACTCGCTTTACCTTCGAGCCGAAATAAAACCCGTCTTGAACCTTTGTCTCACCAAGTGTAATCGTTCCTCGCTTGGTTTGAAAATTGAATAGTAACTGCTCACCCACAAATTCATCACTTTTATCGGTGAATTTTGGGAAGCCGACAAACTTTCCATTGGAATCTTTCGATGACATTGCAGTCATCGTTGATGAGTTAAAATCAAATATGAGTATTTCTGCTTCAAGTTTTTGTTCTTTGAAAATTGCTTTGGACTGCCCGCGAAGTCGCATTGTTTTCTTGCTGAGAGAAAACACTACAGAATCTTTAGCATAGTACGTCACAACCGTATCAAGGTCACTTTTAGGTCGGTTGGCGATTGAATCGGAGATAATTGTCAGTGAATCATTATGTTTTACTGATGAGTCGGTGTTTTGCTCGCGAATATTGGAATCAGGAAGAAGTTTGGTACGTAGAGAGTCCTGTAAGCTATACCGTAGTGGAGTAGCTGAAGCATTAAAAGTGAAAACTACTGCGCTTGCACATATTATTATCAAACAGAGTAATGATATTCGGTGCAATGAGTTAGGCATTATTACGAAAGGTGTTTGTGAAAATTTAGTCAAGATGTATTGTTTCCAACCCTTTGGGCACTGAAAAACGGATTGAAGGAATATCTCTATTAATTTTGATTGAAGACAAAGTCATCGAAGCAGTAGCTTCGTTTTCAGGTGATTGGATGTCTATACTCTGCGCGAGCAAAATACCGCTTATATTTTTAAAGTTACTGTACTTAACATTAAGTTGAATTTTGCCCTCAGGAGACTTCTTCTGAAACTGTGTAATTACCTTGTCTTTCATTGAAAACAACACATATTCTGCCCCAAAAGTTTCAGAACGGCGAACAAAAAAAATAATGTTAGTGTCAGATGACTTTTCTGTACTTTCTGTAAATTCACAATTGAATTGTCCAATGACACTAGTAGGTGCTTCACCACGCATCAAGTGAACAAAATCCTCACCGGACAGAGGAATTCTTAGTGTTTTGGCAATATTATCGGCACTTGGAACACCGGTGACAACTCTATTTTTAAAAGCATCATAGAATACAAAATTTGTAGGGGTAGCAAACATTTTCCCTACAAAAATACCAAAAGGTCCGTTAATTGTAACACACATAGAATCTGAGCTACATAGTTTTGCTTCACAATTACCCATTTGAGTCATTCCGTCGAATTTTACAGTCATATCCGCTAAAAATTCAAGGTTTTGCAATGCTTTAACTCTTTGAATCATTGCTTCTTTCAATACATTGATTGACTGTGTCGGTGGAATAACAAGGTGCGGCTTTCCGGTTATTGCTTGGCTATCGGCTGCAGCGCGAAGTGAATCTACTAAAGCACTTCTAACAGCTTGCATCTTGAATGATTTCTGAAATAACACTGATGCATTAGTAAAAACAGGAATCAGAAATACTAAACCAAAAGCAAAGAATATTCGTTTCATATATAATGCCAAAATGTAAATAATTGAAAATTTACTTTAGTAGACGGTAAATTCGTAGTATGTTCGTTTATGAGAATCCGTTTGATACTCTTCAAAATTACTAATTATTTACGTAGCTCTGCCCGGTAATGACTGAATTAAACTAATTTTAACAGGAGAAAAAAAGATGGTCTTTGTTACAAGAAAAGTTCATTTTTCAGCTTCCCATCGGCTCTTTAACCCAACTTTCACGGACGATGACAACGAAGCAATATTTGATAAATGCAATAATCCTAATGGACACGGGCATAATTACACGCTGGAAGTAACTGTAAAGGGTATTCCTGACCTGAAAACAGGGTATGTAATTGATTTGAAGCTTCTGCGTGATATTCTTGAGAATAAAATTATTGACAAGGTTGATCACAAGCATCTCAATTACGATGTTGATTTTTTGCATGGGATTATCCCGACTGCCGAAAACATTGCAATCGTCTTTTGGGGAATTATTGCACAAAACCTTCCGGTAGGAGAGCTTTTTTCGATAAAATTATTCGAGTCAGACAGTAATTTTGTAGAATATTTTGGTACGCCGGTTGATATTCCACGCTATAAATTAAGCTCAACGAACAAGGAGATTCCCGTATGAAAATATCAAACCAATCATTTACTACAAGCCACGATGAATTTGTAGAGAATGGATTCGATAGGGAGAAGTTCCAGCGAATCGAAGAACCTCCAACATTTCCTGTTGTAAATTCACAAGGTAAACTACTATTTGATGCAAACGGTAATATACCGGTTTCAATCGAAGAGCGCCGAGAAATGACACAGAAGGTCGAGGAGAAACTTAGTGAGATTTTCGAAATACTGCGTATTAATAGGAATGACCCGAACAGTACCGATTCTCCAAACAGAATTGCTAAGATGTGGGTAAATGAACTGTTTGCCGGTCGCTACGAGCCGCCCCCGAATTGCACTGTGTTTCCAAACCGTAAAAAAGTGGATGAGCTTATTATCAGCACCGGGATTACCATAACCTCAATGTGTTCTCATCACTGGCAAACTATTTCGGGTGAATGCTCAATCGGGTATATGCCCGGTGACCATGTTCTTGGTCTGTCTAAATTCACACGGATAGTAGAATGGTTCTCCAGGCGCGGGCAGATTCAAGAGGAGCTCGGTGAGCAAATTGCAGATTTCCTTGAAGATATACTTCAGCCCAAAGCGTTAGGAGTGGTTATTACTTCCAAGCATTACTGTATGATAGCACGAGGTGTACAGGAAGCAGAGGAAAAAGCCAAGATGACAACGTCCGTCATGCGAGGGAAACTAGGAACTTGCTTCAATTTACGAAATGAATTTCTGAGTTTGATACGGTGAGCAAATATATTTCTGAACCAACTACCGACTTTGAGTATCCGTTTTGGAGTAATACTCAATTAGTAGCCGGAGTTGACGAAGCCGGAAGGGGACCGCTTGCAGGACCGGTAGTTGCCGCTGCAGTAATTTTACCTTCTTTTAGTGAAGTTTCTTTGGGTTTCAATGATTCTAAAAAGCTAAATGAAAAGCAGCGTGAATCGTTGTTTGGAGTTCTTGCTGAAATTGCTGTCCAAAGTGAAGTTTCATTTATTGATTCGGAAACAATTGATTTGATTAATATTCGACGCGCTACACTCAAAGCTATGCAATCGTGTGTTGATTCTTTGAATGATATTGCCCATGTTTTTATTGACGGGAATTACTTTGTTCATGAGAAACAAAACTTTACAACAGTTGTGAAGGGTGATGGCAAGGTTCTTTCAATTGCTGCTGCATCTATAATTGCCAAAGTCTCCAGAGACAGGTGGATGATAGAAGTAGCGGATGTGCAGTATCCTAACTATGGGTTCGCAAAGCATAAAGGATATGGTACTTCTGAGCATATTAAAGCAATTATTAAACACGGGGCGTGCCCTCTGCACCGTCGAACATTTCTTCGTACAATTCTAGCCGAGCATCCTCAACTTAAATTATTTTAATCTATTTAGTAATACCTAACAGACTTTCTATGAATATTTACCTCAGGAATATCCGCGTTGTAAGCCCTTCACAAAACATAGATGAACACTTGAATATCTCTATTGCTGATGGTGTTATAGAGTATATTGGCAATGAAGACCCGCAAATTTCACCCACAACCGAAGTAATTGACGGTACTGATTTGGTATGTTGTCCGGGATTCTTTGATATGCACGTCCATTTACGAGAGCCGGGGCAAGAATACAAGGAAACTATCCATACAGGTACATTAGCAGCAGTCAATGGTGGATTTACCGGGGTAGTTTGTATGCCCAACACATCTCCGGCAGTTGATTCGGTTGCGATTATTGAATATATCACAAGTCGTGCTAAGGGAAATATTGTAGATGTATTCCCTTGTGCAACCATTACAAAGAGTAGGGAAGGGAAGGAGCTTGCTCCGATACTTTCATTGATTGAAGCCGGAGCAGTAATGTTCTCAGACGACGGTTCGTGTCTTGAAAGTGCAGAAATGATGCGAAGAGCATTTGATTATACAGCACAATGGGACGCATTACTCACACAGCACTGTGAAGAACATTCGATGACAAGAAACTTTGCAATGAACGAAGGGAAAATTTCTGCTGAGCTAGGATTGAAAGGATACCCGACTGTAGCAGAAGATGTAATTATCGCTCGTGATATTCTGCTGGCTGAGTATTGTGGAAATCGTCGGTATCATGCTGCACATATTAGTACTAAGGGAGCGGTTAGATTAGTCCGTGAAGCAAAATCGCGCGGACTGAGAGTAAGCTGTGAAGTAACGCCGCATCACTTTGTACTTACTGATGAAGCAGTACTGGGGTTCAATACAAATGCTAAAATGAACCCGCCTCTGCGCTCGCAGGAAGACATTGAGGCAATCATCGAAGGACTGGTTGATGGAACGATTGACTGCATCGCTACCGATCACGCTCCACACGCTATTCACGAAAAGCAATGTGAATTTGTTCTGGCTGCAAACGGAATTACAGGTCTTGAAACTGCTTTGGGGCTAGGGGTTACATATTTGGTGAAGACCGGCAAACTGACACTTTCTCAATTAATCGAAAAAATGAGTTTAAACCCTCGTAAAGTTTTACTATTACAAGAAGTAAAAGTTGATAAAGGCGAAAAAGCGAATCTGACCATATTTGCACTGAATGAGCAATGGACAGTTGATTTGGCTCATAGTTGCTCTAAGTCCCATAATTCGCCATTTAATGGAGTTGAATTAACCGGCAAGCCGAAATTTGTTATCAATAACGGGCAGATTTTTCATTCAAACTTGTAATGTTAACATTTCAAAATCTTATTAATGAGTAGTTCTTTCGCAAAAGAGTGAAAACTTGAAATTAACAAACGATTGTAATAACCCTTTTAAGAGTAAGGAAATAGATTTTAGCTTTTTCACTTTCAGGAGAATTTTATTAAAAAAATTTGAAAAAACATTTGTCCAAATAGGGAATTGCTTGTAATTTTGAGTATTGAATTGAAACACAGCAGCATTTTCGAGTGATTTTTTGTAATTATTTCCAGCGTAATCAATGATGAAATTTTTACTCTCTCCAAAAAGTATCTTATCTCTCGCCCTCACAAGTTTTCTCTTTATTGCCGGATGCAATATCAAAGGTTTCTTCGTTCATCTCGGAGACGACCCGGTTTTTATAGACCCTAATGCTGAAAAAGTTGCTGCCGCTGGTGCCGGAACAGCTGCCGGAGGACCCGGTGCTGCAGATTATGGTAAGATTTGCGCAACTTGTCATCAAGGAAATGGCAAAGGGCTTCCCGGTACCTACCCACCTCTTGCAGGATCTGAGTTTGCAAATGGTGAATCTACTCGTCCGATTCGAATTGTCCTTCATGGTTTTAAGGGGAAAATCACAAGAGAGGGCAAAGAATTTAACGGACTGATGGCTCCTTGGAAAGATCAAATGACCGACCAACAAATTGCAGATGTTCTTACCTATGTACGCTCGAGTTGGGGAAATAGCGGTGCTGCGGTTACTCCTGATGAAGTGAAGGCAGTCCGAGAAAAGACTGCGTCCCGAATGAAGGGTTGGGAAGAAAGCGAACTTCAATCGCCGATGTGATATTAGTATCAATCGGCTATTTTTTTGTTGAAACTGAATTAACGTCTCCCTCTTAAAGTGATTTAAAAACTGAACTATCTTATTAAAAGGTAATTTCTATGCTCGAATGGCTTTACAAAGATATGCTTACCTTCTTTCCTGAAGGTGTAAGTACTTATAGTCAACAGTTGGATGAAATGTTTGCTGTTATCTATTGGCTCTCTGTTGCTATCTTTTTCTTAACCTATGGTTTGCTTATTGCATTTATCATTAAGTATCGTTTTAATCCTGACCGTAAGGCATATCACTTTCATGGAAGTAATGCACTTGAATTTACATGGACACTCCTTCCTTCGATAGTCTTTGTGTTAATTGGATTGTGGAGCGAGGATATGTGGACTCGTACAAAATCAGAATGGCGTGTTCCGCATCCGGATGTAAAAGTGGAAGTGATGGCTTATCAGTTTGGTTGGAATATTCGCTATCCCGGTCCCGACGGTATATTTGGAAAAAAAGACCGAACACAAATGGCAGCAACAAACCCATTCGGTATTGATAAGAATGACCCTGCCGGTTACGATGATTTTGTAACAATTAATCAACTTCATTTTCCGATTAATAAGAATGTAGTTGTTGATTTATCAACTATGGATGTGATTCACAGTTTTTTTCTGCCTCATTTCCGTGTGAAGCAAGATGCATTGCCGGGGCAGTGGATTAAAGTATGGTTCAATGGATTTAAGACAGGAAAATATGAACTTGCTTGTGCTGAATTATGTGGAAGCGGGCATTATTCGATGCGCGGCGAAGTATTTATGCAGTCGGAAGAAGAATACAACAAGTGGCTTGATGAACAGTATAATGCAATTAAAGCAAATCTTTTGGCAAATCCTCCGGCAGCGCCAAGTCCTGCTGCCGAAGAACCAAAAAAAGAAACCCATCATTAAGTATATCCTAACAAGTACAACAAAGAAACTAATTACAGGGTAATATCACATGGATACGGCAACGATTTCTCATCATGATGCTACGGCACATTCGCATGATCATTCGCATGATCATCACGAATTGTCATTTATTCAGAAATACATTTTTTCTACTGATCACAAAGTAATTGCCCGGCAATTTTTATTTGTTGCGCTATTCTTCCTGATGATTGGTGGGCTAATGGCTATGTTGATTCGTTGGCAGCTTGCTTATCCGGGACAAGCGATACCGCTTCTTGGTCAGTTTTTGCCTGATACTTGGGTGGCAGGTGGGGCTATTCAGCCGGGTTTTTATGCGCAATTGCTTTCAATGCACGGAACAATAATGATTTTCTTGGTTATTATTCCGCTTGCTGTCGGTGCTTTTGGTAATCAGTGTATTCCATTGATGATTGGTACTGATGATATGGCGTTACCAAAACTCAATATGTATTCATTTTGGCTTGTGCCGCCTGCAGGTATGCTTATTTGTGGCGGTTTCTTTGTAGAAGGCGGTTCGGCTGCAGCCGGCTGGACAAGCTACCCTACACTTGCGCCTTTAGCGGATAAAGGACAAACTTTGTGGCTGGCGGGTATGTTTTTAGTTGGTTTCTCGTCTATCATGGGTGCAGTAAACTATGTTACTACCATTCTCAATAAGAGAGCAAAAGGAATGACTATGTTCCGTATGCCTCTGACTGTTTGGGCACTGTTTATTACTGCTGTGCTCATTACGTTAGGTACACCGGTTCTAGCAGCCGCTATTTCGATGCAATTCATGGATCAATTCCTTCATACCAGTTTCTTTATGCCTGATAATATGGTTCATGCAAAAGGGGCTTTGTATTCCGGTGGAGGACAGCCGATTTTATGGCAACATCTTTTTTGGTTTTATTCTCACCCTGCCGTATATATCATGATATTGCCGACGATGGGTATAGTATCTGATGTAATGTCAACTTTCTCAAGAAAACCGATTTTTGGCTATAAAGCGATGATTTTTGCTCTAATGGCAATTGCATTTCTAGGATTTATTGTATGGGGGCATCATATGTTCCAATCGGGCATGAACCCGCTTTTAGGAACAACGTTCATGCTTTCTACAATTGTGATTGCCGTACCGTCTGCTATCAAGATATTCAATTGGTTAGGTACGCTTTGGCGAGGTAATATTAAATTCGCTGCTGCGCATTTGAATGCTTTGGCTTTCGTTGCTACATTCGTTATCGGTGGTTTGAGCGGTGTGTTTATGGCATCTGCTCCGGTTGATATTTATATACACGATACATACTTTATTGTAGCTCATATTCACTATGTTCTTTTCGGTGGTTCATTGTTTGGGATATTTGCGGGAATATATTATTGGTTCCCTAAAATGTTTGGAAAAATGCTCAATGAATCATGGGGACGGAAACACTTCTATTGGTCGTTCTTGTTCTTTAATCTGACGTTCTACCCGATGCACATTTTAGGTGTCGGCGGGCATATGCGTCGTGTTTACGACCCGTATGTATATGATTTCCTTAAGCATTTCCAGCCGATGAATCAGTTTATAACAATTTCTGCTTTTATCCTCGGTGCTTCACAGCTGGTATTACTTTTTAATATCTTCTGGTCTCTCAAATATGGTAAAAATGCTCCACGTAATCCTTGGAGAGCAAATACTCTTGATTGGGCTGCACCTGCAAAGCCGGGGCATGGTAACTTTGACAAAGATGTTACAGTTTATCGTGGACCTTATGAGTTTTCGCATCCTGATAGAAAATTAGATTACTGGCCTCAATGGGAAGCCCCTGAAACGGTTGGTGAAGGTGATTCAGAAACTCATGTATCTACTCATAGTCATAGCGGACACTAATTTTTAGTTGAAATGTATTCCTTTAGAAGTCTTCATCGTTATAGTATTTTTTTGGCTTCTTGTACTTTGATATTAATAGCACTTGGCGGTTTGGTGCACAGTACAGGTTCAGGACTTTCCGTTCCGGACTGGCCAACAACATATGGTCAGAATATGTTTACGTATCCTGTAAGTAAATGGACAGGCGGAATCAAGTACGAACATGGTCACAGATTGTTTGCATCATTTGTCGGCTTTCTGATGATTGTAGAGCTTGTTTGGGTGTGGATTGCTGAAAAAAAAACTGGTGGAACGATACTCCGTAAAATTGCTTCAATAGCATTTATTGCTGTATGTTTGCAAGGAGTTTTAGGCGGATTGACAGTGCAGATGCAACTACCAACAGCGGTGTCGGCATCGCATGGAATGCTTGCTCAGACATTCTTATTAATGACAATTTGGCTTGCGCTTGCAACATCCAAAAAATGGTCTGAACTTCAAACTAAGAAAGTTAATGTTTCTGCATTTGCAAAGTATTTATTTGGCATTACGTTCTTTTTTACATTCATTCAGATTTTTCTAGGTGCCCTAACTCGCCATACCTACAGCGGTATGGCAATACCTGATTTTCCGCTAGCTTACGGACAAATTATACCCGATTTTTCGCTGTATAATTATCAAGTTGTAATTCATTACTGTCATCGAGTCGGTGCACTAGTGCTAACAGTTCTAACGGCAATTCAAATGACAATAGTACTTAGAGGCGGCAAATCAATGTCGTTGGTCAGAACTCCTACGATTATCTCTGCTGTTTTGATAATAGTTCAAATAACATTAGGAGCATTAATCATTCTGACAGTTCGGGATGTCGTTCCAAATACAGCTCATGTGGCAGTTGGTTCATTGCTGTTAATTACAAATGCTATTACTTACTTTTTATCATCAAGAAATTTTGAGGTCGTGCAGGTAAAAGGCGAAAAGTTATTTGCTGTTAGTTCTCAAATTTAAGTACGGAATTGTTCGTTGAAGTCAATTTGACTCACAAACAAGGGCAGCATGAACTCAAACTTTAAAAAAATATCGGCATATTACAATCTAACAAAACCGGGAATAACCCGAATGGTGGTTCTGACCACAACTACTGGTTATTATTTAGCTATACCCGATGCGTCATTTGAGTATTTTGGAGTTCTTTCTCATCTTTTACTGTTAATTCTTACTGTCTTTGGTGCTACGCTCATTTGCGCAGGAAGTTGCGTTCTTAATAACTATATTGAACGTGATCTAGACAAACTGATGAAACGAACTATGAACCGCGCTTTGCCTTCTGGAGATATTTCGGCACGAAGCGGATTGATATTTGGAATTGTGCTCTCGATTATTGGCGTTTTTTGCTTGTTCTTTGTAAACTACCTGACTCTTGCTATTGCAGTTGCCACGTGGGTATCGTATGTAGTTCTATATACTCCACTCAAAAGAAAAAGTGTGTGGTCATTGTTTATCGGGGCGATTCCCGGAGCATTGCCGATGCTTGGAGGATGGACAGCATATAGAAATTCAATTGACTATCCTGCTGTTGTATTGTTCGCAATAATGTTTATCTGGCAACTGCCACATTTCTTGTCGCTTTCATGGATGTATAAGAAAGATTATGAGCGCGGCGGTTTTGCAATGGCAGCAGTAAATGATGAAACGGGAAAGAGGGTTAGTACCGAGACTTTGATATATTGTTTGCTTTTGCTTCCGGTTTCATTGGCATTATGGCAGTCGGGAGTTGTTGGAATTGTTTATGTGATTGGTGCAATTATATTAGGATTGATTTTTATTGGGTTTGCATTGAAATTTAGGTTGGAGCGAAGCCATGAAAATGCAAGAGCAACGTTGTTATCGTCGTATTTATTTCTTACCGGGTTGGTAATACTTATGTTTGTCAATAAGATATAAGTATAGTTCTATTCAAATTTTGATATTTTCATAGATTTATACAGGGTATAATTATATGTCAGCAGGTCTTTCTTTAGCGCATGAGCCGGTTAGTGGTGTACCGCATGGAAAATTGGCAATGTGGATATTTCTTGCATCAGAAATCATGTTTTTTAGTGGTTTTTTTGGTGCATTTATTGTGTTGCGTAATTCAAATATTGAAATGTTCGCTCACTCGGCAGCAGAATTGAACAAATGGCTTGCACTTCTAAATACTGCAGTACTTATTGGCAGTTCGCTCACTATGGCGCTTTCAATTTTGAATCTGCAGCGAGGGAATAAAAAGAATTTCCAATTGTTTTTAGGGCTTACAATTGTTTGTGGATTTATCTTTCTTATTGTAAAAACAATTGAATACTCTTCGAAATTTTATCACGTAGATCCAATATTCCCACACGGTATATTTCCTTGGTCGAATGTATTTTTTGCATTCTACTTCACGATGACAGGATTTCACGCATTGCACGTGATATTCGGATTAATTCCGATGATATTCATGCTTTCAAAATCATTTACAAAAGAAGGGTACAACAAGCCGGTAAAGGTTGAAACACTTGGTTTGTACTGGCACTTTGTGGATTTAGTATGGATATTTCTATTCCCGATTTTGTATCTTATTTTTCCATCGCATCATTAAATATTAACGAAAGAATTTGTTATGGAACATCATGACCATCCATCAGACGAAGTGATGATTAAGCAGTACATCAAGGTATTTACTTGGCTCTTTATTTTTACGGCTTTGACAGTTTTTGCTGCTATGGATTGGGTTCCAAAAAGTTTGGAATCAATGGGGACAGCCCTTCACATTACTGTAGGTTTGATTATTGCGTTTGCAAAGGCAATAATGGTTATTTATATATTCATGCACATAAAATTCGATAATAAGTTTTTACGTGCTTTTATATTTATCCCCTTATTTCTTTTTAGTGTGCTTGCATTTGCACTTAATGTTCTTGGACCGTAAGTGATTAGCTTGAATACAAATGAAAAATTTTAATAAATGTTTGCTACTCAATCTCTGGTTACTGGTAATTGTATCAGCATTAAATAGTTGTTCTAAACAGGAAGAAAATTCATATCAACAGCAGGTAAAACAGACAATAGATTTACCAAAAGTAAAACCTGCTCCGAATTTTACGGGAGTGAATTTTGACGGGACAACATTCAGTTCTGAAAGTTTGAAGGGAAAAGTTTGGCTGGCAAGTTTTATGTTTACAAGTTGCGGTGATATTTGTCCAAAACTCAATTCACAACTCAGTGCATTATATGGTGAATTTAAGGAATATTCGAATATTAGATTTGTATCAATTACTGTTGATCCTGAAAATGACACGCCGGACGTGCTGAAAAAGTATGCTGAACGGTACGGTGCTAAACCGAACAAGTGGGCATTTTTAAGAATGCCGATTGATACTGTGAAAAATTTATCGTTGGAAGGTTTTAGGATAGCTTCATTAAACGCTCCGTTAGATCATAGCAAACGAGTAGTATTGATAGATGAAGAAGGTCAAATTCGCGGATACTATGACGGACTTGATACACAAGAAGTTGATAAATTACGGATAGCATTAAAGCAAATGCTAAAATCAAATAACTAATTTATAAACGAGTATGAAAAATAAAATAGTTCTTTTACTTGTTTTTGCTTTGAGTATTATTTGTTTCGTAAATAATACTATGGTTGCTTGCCCAAATTGCAAGGACGCTTTTGATAAAGGTTCTGTTGAAGCTAACCTTGGCGAAGGTTTTTCGTTAAGTGTTATTTTTATGTTAGTTATGTTTATGAGTGTTCTCGTAGGTTTTTCAACGAAAATTTATTTTTCAATGAAGAAGAAAAATGCTTCTTCACATTATTTTGACTCTTAATTTTTGTCTCTTACTTTCCATATCTAAGGTTCATCTATGTTTTCTCAAGAAATAGACAAAAAAATCAAGCAAATCTCTCTCTTGGTTCTTACACTTGGAGGAATCGGTTTCTTGATTGGCTATTTTGGTCTTCATAATCGGGTTACGGATGTTGGCTATCGCCCTAATCAACCCGTTCCTTTTTCACACAAGCTCCATGCGGGAGATATGGGTGTAAAGTGTATGTATTGTCATACATCGGTAGAGAAATCTGCGCATTCGCCTGTTCCATCTACGAGTACATGTATGAATTGCCATATAGCTATCAAAACTGAAAGTCCGCGACTCAAAATGGTTCGTGACAGCTACGAAAATAATACTCCGATCGAATGGAAACGAATTCATGCCTTGCCTGATTATGTTCATTTTGACCACAGCAGACATATTCGCTCCCAGATAGATTGTGCCTCTTGCCACGGCGAAATTGAAAAAATGGGTGTAGTTTCTCAAGCCAAGCCGATGAACATGGGATTCTGTTTGGATTGTCATCGTAATCCTGAGGCACATATTATACCGGCTCGCCCGATATCAGGGATTTTTACAGGTGTAAAGGCAACTGCTTACGACCCGAATGCAAAAGCTGTTTTAGCTAAAGTTGAGCCAATGACACATCCTCAGTTCGGTGGCTTTATGAGTGAAGTTCCAAAGCAAGAAATTGACGGAATCCCAACTCCAAAGCATCCCGGATTTGGTCCGGAAAACTGTTCGACTTGTCATCATTAATTTCATAACAATACGACTAAAAAACGTCTAACTTTAACGAGATACAAGAATGTCAAATTCTACATTTTCAGGTAAAAAACACTTTTGGAAAAGTTCGGAGGATTTTCTGCTTTCACCGAACAAATTGCAAAACGGGAATCAAGAATTTTCTACTGATTATGATAAGCCGCCGGTATTTGATTCGTCGGTCAGTCGTCGTACTTTTATGGCTTTGCTCTCTGCTACTATGGCAGTAGGCGCAGCTGCTTGTCGTCGTCCTGATCATAAATTAGTTCCTACAGTTAAAGCAGTTGAATACAGAACTCCCGGTATTCCTAACTATTATACTACTGTTTACCAGAACCGAAATGCAGCGTATGGCTTACTTGTAAAATCTGCTGAAGGTCGTCCGGTTAAGCTGGATGGTAATGATCGTCATCCAATTTCAATGGGCGTATCATCATCACGAACCCAAGCTACGCTCCTCTCTCTCTATGATCCGGATAGAGTATTGCGCCGTCCAAGATTACATGGGGGTGATTCTTCAGTTGCTAATGCCATTGCAAATACAGCTGATGCAATCAAGTCTGCAATTGCTGATGGAAAATCAGTAAAAGTATTGATTGATGAACACTGTTCTCCTTCGTATTCAGCCCTTATGGCTGAGATTGAACTTAAAATTCCTTCACTTAAATTTGTAACAGTTCCTTCGACAATTGCAGATGGAACTGCTGCTGCAAATAATGCGATTCTTGGAATTGACGGTGAAATAGTACCTGACCTTTCAAAAGCAGATGTAATAGTTTCTGTTGATGCTGACCTCTTAGGAACTGATAAAAACTCTGTTTATCATATTCGTAATTTCTCTACAAAGCGCAAACCTTCGAAGAAAAATCCAACAATGAATATGCTCATCGCAGTTGAAGCGATGATGTCGCTTACCGGTGCAAATTCAGATTGTAGAATTGTTGCCATGCCTTCTGAGTATGAACAGCTTCTTGCTTCAGTATTAAAGGATGTAGTTGCCTCCAAAGGTAGTGCAGCCATCGGTGCAAGTGCCGCATCTGCCGTGTCTACTGCCAATCACCCTTCCGCTGGTAAAATTTCCAATGAGCTAATTAAAGCAGGGGATAAAGGAATTGTAGTTGCAGGAAGTCACTTATCTGCTACAGCAAATGCACTTGCTTTGAGTATTAATCTTACTCTCGGTTCTGTAGGGACAGGAAAAATACTAGATACTGCTTATGTTTTACCAAATAGCGGACGAAAAGCACCGGCAATTGATGCTTTACGTTCAGAATTGAAAACCAAATCTGTTGGTGTGTTAATTTTTGTAGATACAAACACAGAATATTCCGGTGACCGTGACATGAAAGCGCTTGTAAGCAGTGTTCCCAAAAGAATTACACTCTCACAATACGAGGACGAAACGAGCTCAATCTGCTCGGTGAATATTCCAACTACTCATTATCTTGAATCATGGGGTGATGCAGTTAGTTTCGATGGTACATATTCAATTCAACAGCCGATGATTGCCCCACTGAATGAATCATCTATTTCAATTCAAGATGCGCTTATTCAACTTGGCAAAGCATTATCACCTGAACTCTTTACAACTACTGCTACATATTTCGATTTTCTGCGCGCTCGCCTTCAAACTGCTCTTCCTTCACAAAAAGAATGGGAAAATTCGCTTCAAGAAGGTATTGTAAAAAACAATTCGGTACTTCCAGCCGGTAGTATGAATGTAAATCAAGCAGGAGCAGCAGAGTGGGTGTCAAAAACAAGCAAAACTACTTCCGGTAAAACGATATGCCATGTAGCCCTTTCGCTTACGCTTAATAATGGTGATATGGCAAATAACGGATGGATGCAAGAATTGCCCGACCCGATTACTAAGGTAACGTGGGGTAATGTTGCTGCTGTCAGTGCAAAAACAGCGGGTGAGTGGGGAGCAAAACAAGGTGATGTTCTGCGTATTTCAACAGCAAATGGTTCTGTAGAACTTCCAACATTTATACAAGACGGAATGGCTGACGGTGTTGTTTCGGTAACAACCGGGTATGGTCGTACAATGGGTGGAAGCGTTCTTAAAGAAATCGGTGCAAATGTATATAAATTATTAGGTTCTGGTGAGTCGCTTGGTTATGTTTCTGTTACTGTTGAGAAAACTGGAAAGAATGAAACAATAGCAACAACTCAAGGACATAACTCAATTGACGGCAGAGATATAGTCCGTGATATTACACTGGCAGAATTTGCTTCCGGTAAGCATGAGGAAGAGCACCCGTTGATTCCATATGATTTAAGTATTGTTGATGGTTATCAATACAAAGGACATCGTTGGGGAATGACGATTGATACATCGGCTTGTGTGGGATGTGGTGCTTGTACTACTGCTTGTCAGGTAGAGAACAATATACCGGCAGTCGGTAAAGATCAGGTAATCAAGGGTCGGGAAATGCACTGGATTCGCCTTGACAGGTATTATTCAACCGACAAAGAGGGCAATGTTGAAACACTGTTCCAACCAATGCTTTGCCAGCATTGCGAGAATGCTCCTTGTGAAAATGTTTGCCCGGTTGCTGCAACAACACACAGCCCCGAAGGTTTGAATGAAATGACATACAACCGTTGTGTAGGAACAAGATACTGTTTGAATAACTGTCCTTACAAAGTTCGTAGGTTTAACTTTCTCAATTGGCACAAAAGCGATAAATCTCCACTTGATTTTGTGTTTAACCCCGAGGTTACGGTTAGAATGCGCGGTATCATGGAGAAATGTACATTCTGTGTGCAGC
Organism: uncultured Chitinophagaceae bacterium; assembly: GCA_964527785.1. Taxonomy (GTDB): domain Bacteria; phylum Bacteroidota; class Ignavibacteria; order Kapaibacteriales; family UBA961; genus JADJXV01. Next base: position 48,494 of record CAZGNO010000006.1, on the reverse strand, counting down.
GTATCAACGAAGGAAAGTTCCACGCAAAAGATCACGGACGGTCTAGAGTTGCAGACGGTGAAATCATTACAGCTTGTCAGCAAGCGTGTCCCGCAGGAGCAATTATATTTGGGGATATGAATGACAAAACAAGTCGCGTCTCTATTTCCAAAAATACAGAAGACAGAAAATTTAGAGTATTGGAAGAACTTAATGTTCGTCCTTCGATTACGTATCACGGCAAAGTCCGCAATAAAGCAGAAAAAGCATAATTTCAAATTATAGGCATAGTTTGGTATCAAACTTTAGGAAAAAGACATGAACGTTAACGATACAGTGACCGAAACCAAATCGCATCAAAACGGGCATTCCCCAACGAATTCACTCATGTCATCGGCACATGAGGAGGTGTTCCGTGAACCCTTAATTCTTGGTAATCCGTCTTTGCACGATATTACAGAGAAAATTGCAAGCATTCCAACATTAACTCCGAATCTTAAGTTCCTCATCACTCTCTTCGTGTTTGCTTCTATGGCTGCGTGGGGAATATTTGCGATGGGGTATACGATTATGACTGGTATTGGAGTGTGGGGATTAAATAATCCTGTTGGATGGGGCTGGGATATTACTAACTTCGTTTTTTGGATTGGTATTGGTCATGCAGGAACTCTGATTTCGGCTATCTTATTTTTATTCAGACAGAAATGGCGTACTGCAATTAACCGCTCGGCAGAGGCAATGACCCTCTTTGCCGTATTGTGCGCATTGATATTTCCTCTTTTACATACAGGTCGTCCGTGGGTAGCGTTCTACTGGCTTACTCCATATCCGAATCAAATGCAAATGTGGGTGAATTTCCGTTCACCTTTGGTATGGGACGTATTTGCTGTTTCTACCTATGGAACAGTATCGTTGCTCTTTTGGTATATCGGTCTCGTACCGGATTTAGCGACAATGCGCAATTATGTAAAAAGTAAACTGGCAAGTAAATTATACACTACTTTCAGTTTGGGGTGGACAGGTTCAATGCGCCACTGGCATACATACGAAGTTGCGTATATGATTTTGGCAGGTATCTCAACACCACTTGTGTTATCTGTTCACACTGTCGTTTCGATGGACTTTGCAACGTCGGTACTTCCGGGATGGCATACAACGATATTTCCTCCATACTTTGTTGCCGGTGCTATTTTCTCCGGTTTTGCGATGGTGATGACCTTGCTTATTATTGCTCGTGAAGTTGTTGATTTGAAGAGTTTTATTACTCTCAAACATCTTGACAACATGAATAAAATCATTCTTGCAACCGGGATGATGGTGGGATATGCCTATGCAATGGAGTTTTTCATATCGTGGTATAGCGGTAATCCATACGAAAGCTCAGTGTTTATAAATAGAGCAACGGGTGATTATGCATGGGCTTATTGGATAATGGTTAGCTGTAATGTTATCTCTCCGCAGATTTATTGGTTCAAGAAAATGCGCCGTAATGTTCCTGTTATGTTTATAATGTCAATTTTTGTAAATATCGGGATGTGGTTTGAACGATTTACGATTATATCTACATCGTTGCATCACGATTATTTACCTGCAAGTTGGGGATACTACTCTCCGACATGGGTAGAAATATCAATCTTTACCGGTACAATCGGGATTTTCTTTACGCTCTTTTTAATTTTCGCAAAATTTGTCCCGATGATTGCTATTGCGGAGGTAAAGAGTGTTCTTCCGGGTTCGCAGCCAAAACATCACGATCATCATTAATTATTTTGAATCTTTGGAACTATCATGAGTACTAAACCTATAGCTGTTTTGGGTAATTACAAAGACCCGAATTTATTAATGACCGCTGCAACAAGAATCCGTGAATCAGGATATAAAGATTTTGATGTCTATACCCCGTATCCAATCCACGGCTTGGATAAAGCAATGGGCGTAAAGAGAACCATACTTCCTTATATCGCCTTTGGAGGAGCAATTTTCGGACTTGCAAACGCTATTTTCCTCATCTGGTGGACCGGTGCCGATCATTACAAACTGAATATTGGCGGAAAGCCACTCTTTGCTTTCCAATTTAGTATTCCGGTTATGTTTGAATTGACAATATTACTTACAGCAATATCAACATTCTTGGGGCTGTGGTTTTTATGCGGCTTACCTAAATGGTATTCACCTTTGCAAAATGACGAAGGATTCAAATCAGCAGTTGATAACTCCTTTGTTGTCAGTATTATGGCTACCGATCAACGCTTCTCGATTGATGCAACAAAAAAATTAATGTCTGAACTCGGAGCAGATGACGTTCGGTTGATACAGGAATAAGTAGTGTACATTCGATAAAAATTTAATCTGAAATTTAAGGATTTATTACCAATGGAAGAGCAAAAGAAAAAAGGTTTTCCGTATATCAAGATTATCATCGGGCTTGCAGCATCTATCTTTATTGTAATGGTACTGACAGGTGATGTTATGTGGTTCTCTGACGAACCGCCGTTTCAAGTAATCTCCGATATGGATAATCAATTTAAAGTGAAAGCACAAGTCGGCTCAAGTTTTTTTGCGGACAGAAAAGCTGATCGTGACCCGCTTCCAAATACATTCCCTCGTGGAGGAGTTCAGTATTCGCTTGACAAATCAGATTTTGAAAAAGCTGATTCTGTGAATGGTAAGAATCCTCTACCAGCTTCTGAATTTGTACTGGCTCGCGGCAAAAACCGCTTTGAAACGATGTGTTCACCTTGTCATAATAATGATGGTCAGGGTAACGGTGTGGTTGTACAACGCGGGTTTCAAAATCCTCCAAACCTTCGTGCTGACTTGACAAAAGACAAAAGCGACGGACTTATTTATCATGTAATTAGTTCCGGTCAGAATATTATGCCGAGCTATGCAGATAAACTTTCGGAGAATGACAGATGGACAATTGTACATTATATTCGTCAGATGCAGGCAGAGGGCGTTAAAGAAGTAAAACAGACAACAAAATAAGTAAATCCAAACGTAAAATTCAGACCAAACATTGAGGATAGACAATGACTCCAATTCAGTTACAAGGTACGCCGTTTCTTTCAAAACTTCAGAAGGTTGCAATCATTTCTGTTATAGCAGGTGCTATAGGGTTAGCAGCAGCATTTGCAACTGATTCAGATCATACACGTTTGTTGGCAGATTATCTGATTGGTTTTGTATTTTTTGCAGGAATTGCCGTAACAGCTATGTTCTTTTCAGCACTTCAGTTCTTAGTAAAGGCAGGATGGAGTGCATCTATCCGACGAATTGCAGAAAATTTAGCAGGATTTGTTCCTTTTATCATTGTAGGTCTTATTCCTATATTCCTTTTCAAAGGTGAATTGTATCACTGGGTTCATGAAATTGCCCACGATCCAATTCTTTCAAAGAAAGCCCCTTTTCTTAATGAAACTTTCTTTGGGATTCGTTTGCTTCTTTATTGTGGATTGTGGTTGTTGATGTATCGTTATATAGTAGGAAATTCTAAAAAACAAGATACTGCAACTGATTATAGCCCTACCTATAAAAACCTCAAAAGAGCAGCACCTTTTATTGTGTTATATGCGCTTACAATTACATTCGCAGCATTCGACCTTCTGATGTCTCTTGAGCCACATTGGTTCAGCACAATTTTTGGTGTATATTTCTTTGCCGGTAATTTTGTTGCAACTCTCTCTTTGATTTGTGTTTTTGCAATAAATCTTCACAAAGCCGGATATTTGAAAGGATATGTTACTCTAGAGCATTTCCATGATATTGGTAAGTTTATGTTTGCGTTTACTATATTTTGGACATATATTGCCTTCTCGCAATATTTCTTGATATGGTATGCAAATATGCCTGAAGAAACCATCTATTACGTAAAACGTTTACAAGGCGGTTGGGAAATATTCGGTTGGGGTTCAATACTCTTACACTTTGTAGTTCCGTTTCTTACGCTTCTTCGTCAAGATATTAAGCGCCGTTTACCTATAATGATGTTTGCATCTTGTCTGTTGTTATTCGCACATTTTATTGATTTGTGTTGGATTGTACTCCCAGTGTTTAGTGCAGAAATTAGATTCGGCTATCAAGAAATTGCTGCGTGGTTGTTTTTCTTTGGATTGTTTACGTATGTTGTTGCCCGACAATTTGGAGCAAACAGTCTTATCCCTGTGAATGATCCTTATCTCAAAGAATCAATTGAACTAGTTTCATAATTAGTAGCCAATTATTGGTAAATATATATGAAGAAGCCCTTACGAACCCGTAAGGGCTTCTTCTGCATTAAACTGAGAAGAATACAATGAAATATATAACTCTATTTTTGATTTTATTGTTTTGCTCAACTTCATCCTCTATTTCGCAAGAGTATATTTTCTTCTTTCATAACCGCTATTTGCAAGAATTTGGATTAGAAAGTATGCATCCTGAATATGGAAAGGTTGAATATGAAGAGATAGTAGGTGCGTTCAGAAAACAGAACTTTATTGTTTTTAATGAAGTGAGAAAGAAAGGTTCTTCCGGTGATGAATACGCACAGAAAGCCAAACATCAAATTGACAGTTTACTTTCAAAGGGGGTAAAACCAGAACAAATCACAGTTATCGGCACTTCAATGGGTGGGTATATTGCACAAACAGTATCTGCTCAGCTTAAAAACAAAAACATAAAATATGTCTTTATCGGATGTTGTTCCGATGATGATCACTTAAATCCTAATAGCGCACTTATCTATGGGAGGATATTATCAATACATGAAAAATCTGATGTCTTAGGCAAATCATGCATTAAAGTAATAGAAAAATCCTCAAAAACAGTTGTAAAGTTTAAAGAGATAGAGCTTTCAACTGGATTAAATCATGGTTTTTTATTCAAAGCACTTCCGGAATGGATTGAACCCTGTATCAAATGGGCGAAAGGAATTGAAAAATGATTTACTATTCATTGTGAATTTATGAAACGTTCGATTGAAGAATTAGAACTATTTATTGCCAGAACTAAGCATATAAAAAGGAAAATTGATGCTCAGTATGAACTTGTAGCATATATTTCTACTTCAGACAATAAAAGAAAAACAGAATTAGGTGAACAAATTATATCAGCTTCTGAAGAAAATAACTATAAAGAGGGGATAATTAAGGGGTTACTTGTTATAGCTTCTTGTTATGGCGAAGCAAGTCTTTATAACGAAGGGCTTATCCATTGTAAACGAGCACTGGTTCTCTGTGTTGAAATCGAAAATCCTTTATTTCATGCAAAAGTACTCAACACAATTTCTTTATTTAACGTTCTTCTTGGAAAATATGATGAAGCCCTGGAAAACATTGTTCAAGCAAGAGTACTGGCAATCCAATCACAAGACTCCCTTACCGAAGCATATACATTAGAAAAACAAGGGATAGTTTGGAATGTAATCGGTGATTTTGAACAGGCAGTGGAATGCTTTTTGAAAAGCAAAAGTATTTTCGAGCTAATCAACCATGTAGAATTAACGGGAAGTGTGATGATAAATCTGGCATCAAGCTACTACCGTTTAGGAGATTATTCTACTGCTCTTGAATATCATTTACGTGGAGGTGATATTATCTTAGCGGGAAAAAACTACAACCAAATCTCAGAATACTACAATAATTTAGGGTTATATTATTCGGAGCAGCAACAGTATGATAAAGCTGATGAGGCGTATTTAACAGGTATTGAGTATGCACAAAAAAATGAACATACAATATCAATTGCTTTTGCATATTCCAATCTTGGTACATCGTGTAATGAACAAGGCAATTACAATGCAGCACTCAATTTCTTCTTAAAAGCTCTGGAACAATGTGATAAAATTGGTGAGAATTATCTTTCATCCACTGTTTATTTACATTTGGGTGAGGTTAATACTGCATTAGAGTTTTATGACGAAGCACTGAAATATTATGAGCAAGCAAGGTCAATTGCTGAACAAAAAGGTAGTAAGATTGATTGTATTGATGTTTGGTATCATCTTGGTCAGTATTACAAAAAGACGGGTGACATCAGCATAGCAATTCAGTTTTTTAATCGCGCTCTGAGCACTGCAGTGGAATGTCAGTCAGTTCGCTTTCAGATTCTCTTGAATGACGCTCTTGCCCAATGTTGCCGTTTGACTGCTGAACCGGAGAAAGCACTGTTCCATTATGAACAAAAAAAAGAAATCGAAGATTTGCAAAGTAGTCATCACCATAATGCCAAGTTAAACAGAATGCTACTCAAAGAATCAATTAAAAAATATGAACAAGAGCAAGAGACCCTGCTTATCGAAACAAAGAAACTTCATAATGAAATCGAACGTAAAAATCAAGAATTGCAATCACTTGCATTGCAAATAACACAATCTAGAACGGCTTTGAATTCAATCAATAAAGAATCAAAGACAAATGTAGGCGATGGTAAAAGTAAGAGCAACAATCATGTGTTGTCTATTATAACCAATGAAAATCAGTGGTCAGTATTTAACAAGCAATTTTCGGTTATTCATCCTACATTTTCCGCTCGACTTGCTGAAAAATATCCGATTCTTTCTCCAACTGAAATTAAAATTTGTTCTCTTCTTAAAATCAACCTTACAACTCAAAACATAGCGGATATTCTAATAACTTCAAAAAGAACAATAGATACACATCGCTATAACATTAGGAAAAAGATAGGGGTTGGTTCGTTTTCGAGTTTGTCGAATATCCTTAATTCAATCAGATAACCTACGTACTTTTTCAGTACAAAAACCAAAATATTAACATCGTAATTTTGTAGTATAATTTTATATCTACTACTTTATATGGTGTTAATTGATGACTATCTTCTCAAAACAGCAACGGGAATTATTATTTCTCGCTCTTCTGTCAGTTTTTGCAGTTTGGATTCTATTCCAACCCAAAGCACTTGCCTCAGGTCAGCAAGTTCGTGAGTCGCATCCGCGACTATTGCTCGATTCAGCCACAAAAGCGAAATTAGTCGCTAAAAAGAATACAAACGACCAGACATGGACTACACTCAAGTCTCGTGCAGATCAGCTAAAGACATTTCCTATTAACAAATATACCTATGAAACACGAGGAGACTGGTATAGCAACCGTATTATGTACGGCTTTCAAGGAACAGAATGGTATGATGCAACAATGGTTCTTGGCTTGGCATATCAGATTTCCGGTGATACTGTTTATTCTAACAAACTGCTTCAACTTGCCGATGAAATGATGAAAGGTGACTCGCTCGAAACAGGAAAACGTGCAGGAAGAACTCCATTCATGGTGAATATTGCGTATGCTTCACGCTACGTAGGTGTGTCATTTGCAATTATTTATGATTGGTGCTATGACCGGTTAGATTCAACAAGAAAAAGTAAAATGCTGACCCTGATGAACAAACACGCAGACAGTTTAACATATTCAGTGAACGGATATTATGGTACGTATGAAAATAACGGTCCTGCTATCGGTAACTATTTTGGAGGGTGCTTAATTTCTGCAGCATTTTTGGGATACGCCGGTTATGGTGATTTTAGCAAGGCACAATTACTCATTGATTGGGCAAGAATTCGCTACGACGGCACTCAGTCTAACCTGCTCGCAAACTCAATGATTCCAACAGGTAACCGAACACAAACGTTTGAAGGTAATTATCCGGCGAGACGTACTTCTGCACTTGGAAATAATGAAGGAAAAAATGGAAAACCGTTCAAAGGTGGATTTAACTTCCAAGGGTGGAGTTATGGTACAAATGAGTTTAATCGTCAAATTGACTACTCGCTTATTGTGAAATCTGCAACAGGGGAAGATTTAATTTCGGAAAGAATCTCATGGTATCAGGATATGCTCCGTTCGCTCAAACACGCTCAACAGCCAAACAAAATTGCTGTTGATCCGGTAGGGGACTGGGGCGGTAATCAAGGTGCATCCACACTTAAGAGCTTACCTGCTCGCTTAGCATATATACTCGCCGAGACATCGGACAGTGCGACAGCCCAACATTTCTGCTATAATGATTTACTTCAAAACACAGGATACGGCTATTATGCACCTGATGTTAGAATAGATGAACTTTCTAAATGGGAGGCATTTTTCTTCAAGCAACCAAATCGTAATGCATCTGCAGGAGATTATCCTTTGTTTTATTCACCATTCGGAAATGGTTTCCCTCAAGGTGGAACTACCAACGGAGCAATGCCTCGTTTTATTACCAGATCTTCCTGGAATGACAATGCTACCTGGTTAGTCGCAGAAATGGGAGCATCATTTTACGGCGATCACCAACATTATCATGCTGGTCATATATATTTGACACGAGGCAAAAACCCACTTCTCATTAGCCCTGCAAATTATCGTGGTACATCAGGTATTGGAGTGATAGGGGCATCACTTGGATACATAGTTCATTCAAGTATGAAGAATACACTTTTCTTTGATGACTGGGGAGATTATACTCGCCGTCAATCGGTAGACAATTGTGGTGGGCAGAGTAATTATGGGGTAGATAGAGTGGTTGCCGCAGAGCAAACAGCAAATTTCACTTATGTAAGAACTGATTTGACAACTGCTTATGATAATATGATGTATCCAAATACTGTAGCAGATACTTCTAAGCGTACATTGCAGAAATTCTACAGAAATATGGTATATCTTAACTCACACAATATCGCTGTAGTTTTCGACCAAATCAAAGCGAAGAACTCGACAAATTCAAACGGTCAGTATATTAAAAACTTACGCTGGCACGTACCATTGCAACCGACTATAACTAATAATAAAGTTAAGGAATTACATGGTGTATCTAAGATGTTCCTACATACTCTTTTGCCGTCGGATGCAGTGACAACCTCAGTAAATCTTACAAACAATCCTGATAATCGTTGGGGTACGAGTATGAAGTATGCCTTCAATGATTCGCCAACGTGGAGAATTGAAGTGAAAAGTCAGTCTAACCCATTGGAAATGGTATATCTTACAGCTATCCAAGCTGGTGATTCTGTTATGAATGAAATGAATTCGACCACAATAGAATCAATCGAAGGACAAATGACGGGAGCAAGAATTGTTGAAAATTCGATCAATTATGTACTCTTTAATAATCGTACAGGGCAAACTCCACAAGCAATTACCGAATGCAGTTACCAAATCTCAGGCACTGAAACTGAGCATACATTATGCGGCGTTGCAGCGTCAGCGAATTACACCGTTTCAGTTAGTAACGATACCGTTTCTGTTACTCAATCAGCAAATGGTCAATTAACATCAACTTCAACCGGAGTTTTACGTTTTGAAATAACTCAGCAAGGGGTTTCATCACTTGGAAAAACTACAGCGACGCATGAACACAAATCTGTTCCGTCAGGATTACTGTTTGCCAGTCCTAATCCGGCAACAGATAATGTAACTGTTAGTTTTGCTTTGCCAACTTTATATAACGCATCAAATGTAAATGTTAGCTTGTATAATTCACTTGGGCAGAAAATCAAAACTATTTATACAGGCAGAAGTGTTGAAGAAAACATATTGCTATCAACTAAAGAATTGCAATCAGGTGTATATTTTATACGTATTGAATCAGATTTATTTTCACAATCCGCACAATTTGTTGTTGGTAAATAGCATATACACAATCAAATCTAACGACTGCTAAAACATTCAAAGCCATATCTACTATGTAGATATGGCTTTTTTGAGTGTAACTTTCAGATGCTATTATTGGTAATATAATTGTTATTATGTAAAGTGAAATTCAGAGGTGCTCTCCCCATTTACATAGGGATTCCCTCAAATTATCAGAGCACTAACAATTCACTGCTTCCGGAACTAAGTATCTCACAACCGGTCTCAGTAATAAGAATATCATCTTCAATACGAACGCCAAATTTACCTGGTAGATAAATTCCGGGTTCAATGGTAATCACAGCACCAACAGGAATTGTACCTTTGTCATTTCTAAATGAAATTGCAGGATTCTCGTGAACAAGGATTCCTAATCCATGACCTAACGAATGCTGGAAATAATCTCCATATCCGGCAGCTGTTATGATGTCTCGAGCTACAGCATCCAATTCTTTGCCTGTCATACCTACTTTAGCAGATGCGATTGCTGTTTTGTGCGCTTCTTGAACAATTCCATACACTTTGCGTTGCTCGTCAGAAACCTTGCCTACCGCTACAGTTCGTGTAACATCAGAAGCAAATCCATCTACATAGAATCCGAAATCAAAGGTTATCATATCTCCGGATTTGATTTTTTGTTCTGTGGCGCGACCATGTACCCATGCGCTATGCTCACCGGCAACAACAATAATATCAAACGCTTCCTTTTCGGCACCGAGCATTCTGCCTCGATATGTAATTTCGGCTGCCAAATCAGATTCTTTTACTCCAACCTTAATTAATGGTAATATTTGTTTAAAGACCTCAGCTTGAATATCAGCAGCACGTTTTATTTTAGCAATTTCATCAGGAGTTTTCGGTATAGTTGCATTCTCTACTATACCATCAGCTTTAATGATTTTAATCGGTTTGAAGGTCTTACGAAGCTGCATTACAGTTGAATATGGTAACTTGCTAGTTTCAACACCGATTGTTTTAGAATTTGCAAGTATGTTTTTTTCTTTGATAAACGTATATGGACTACGTTCAATGTACGATTCAAGCCCTTTCAATGAATGAAGTTCCGTTTTGATCTGCTCTGTATAACGGTCGTCAGTAAAAAACAATACCTTTGACTGCAAAATAAAAAGTGTCGCATTTGAACCGGAAAAGTTTGTCAGGTAGCGAATATGGTGCAAACTCGTAACTAAAAGTGCATCTATCCCCTTTTCTCCCATTTGTTTGCGAATTACAGCAAGACGTTTTTCTGCACCTTGAGTCGGAGTATCTTTTATTGATTCTTTTTTCATTTAAGTAATTATGTTAATTGCTTGAAAAATATTAATAGTAGTTAGGCGATTCTTTCGTTACTATCACATCATGCGGGTGAGACTCACGGAAGCCCGCCCCAGTCATTTTTACAAATTGAGCGCGTGATTTCATTTCAGCAATTGTACCGCATCCGCAATATCCCATTGCTGCACGAAGTCCGCCAGCCATTTGGAAAATTGTATCGGCTACTGTTCCTTTATATGGTACTCTCCCTTCAATTCCTTCCGGTACAAGTTTGCTTATTTCTTCCTCAACATCTTGGAAATAACGGTCTGCCGAACCGGAGTTCATCGCCCCAATACTTCCCATTCCCCTATACGTTTTGTATGCGCGACCTTCCAGAAGAATTTTCTCGCCCGGTGATTCCTCATGCCCTGCGAAAAGACTGCCAATCATTACCGCGTCTGCTCCGGACGCTATTGCTTTTGCAATATCACCTGTTTGTTTTATACCGCCATCAGCAATAACAGGAATGCTTGAAGCTTGTGCTACATTCATAATTGCCGTAAGTTGTGGTACGCCGACACCGGCAATAATTCTTGTTGTACAAATACTACCCGGTCCTATTCCAACTTTAAGAGCATCAGCCCCTGCTTTTATCAGTGCCTGGGCAGCTGACGCTGTAGCAATATTTCCTGCAACTACTTGAATTTCAGGAAATTCTGATTTCACGCGTTTTACCATTTCAATTACACCACGCGAATGTCCGTGCGCAGTATCAATAAACACACAATCAACACTTGCCTCAAAAAGTGCTGCAACACGTTCGAGGGTATCCTCAGCAATACCTAAAGCCGCACCAACACGTAATCGTCCGAGTTCATCTTTGCAGGCATTTGGGTACTTTTTCTTTTTCTGTATATCTTTAAAGGTGATTAATCCTCGAAGAAATCCATTGTCATCAACTACCGGAAGTTTTTCTATTCGATGCTGTTGCAAGAGAAGCTCGGCATCTTCAAGCGTTGTACCCTGAGGAGCGGTAATCAAATTGTCCTTGGTCATAACCGATTCAATCTCACGCTGAGCAAACAATTGAAAGCGTAAATCCCTATTCGTCACAACTCCTATGAGTTTACCGTTATTATCTACTACAGGAAAACCTGAAATTCGATATTTTGCCATAAGGTTTAAAGCATCCTGCACAGAATCATTTGCTTTCAATACTATTGGATGCAGTATCATTCCCGACTCCGAGCGTTTTACTTTATCAACTTCATCTGCTTGCCGGGCAATCGTCATGTTTTTATGAATAACACCCATACCCCCTTCACGCGCCAGACCTATTGCCATATCGGCTTCTGTCACTGTATCCATTGCTGCTGAAAGGATTGGTACATTAAGTGAAATTCTGTCCGTCAGTCGTGAACCAAGATTGGTTTCTCTGGGAAGAACCTCAGAATAAGCTGGAACAAGAAGTACATCATCGAATGTAAGTCCTTCACCTGCAATTTTTTGAACAGTCATAAAATATATCTCCCAAAAATAAATGTCGTTAGTAACAGTAAACCTACGAGCGTATAATAGTATCCTCGCGGCTAGGACTAAGAGAAACAATGGTTACCTTTGCCCCTGTAAAATCCTCGATAAATTGAATATATTGCTTAGTATTTTCAGGCAGGTCATTATAGTTAGTAATCCCATTAAGTGAAGTATTCCACCCCTTCATTGTACTATACTGAGGAGTCAAAGATTCCAATTGTGAACAGTCGGCAGGAAAATACTTGAGAGCTTTACCTTTTGAATGATACTCGGTACATACCTTAATTTCGTCAAAATTGTTCAAAACATCAATTTTGGTGAGAGCAATCTCAGATATTCCATTAACCATAACCGAGTATTTGAGCGCAACTAAGTCCAGCCAGCCACATCTGCGTGGACGTCCCGTTGTAGCACCGAATTCAGCACCTTCCTTGCGTAAAAATTCACCCATTTCATCATTTAACTCAGTAGGAAAAGGTCCATTTCCAACACGGGTTGAATATGCTTTTACTACCCCCATAATACTGGCTATAGATGTAGGGGGTACCCCCAAACCGGTACAAGCTCCCCCACTGGTAGGATTAGAACTTGTAACAAATGGATATGTTCCGTGATCTACATCGAGCAATGCTCCTTGAGCACCCTCCATCAACACACTTTTTCCGTCCTTTATTGCTTGATTAAGCAAAGCGGTTGTATCGGTAATATAAGGGTCAATTTGAGTATCGAATGCAAGGTATTCACGAACTATCTGTTCGATATTAAGCTCCTCGTGGTCGTAAATTTTCCTGAGAACGGTGTTTTTCTCTTCAATATTAGATCGTAGTTTTTCTTCTAATGTTTTACGGTCTAATAAATCAACGATTCTAATTCCAACACGGCTAAATTTATCAATATAGGATGGTCCTATTCCACGCCCTGTAGTCCCTATTGAATTCTCAGCAGCGTGTTGCTCACGGGCGGTGTCGAGGATTTTATGATATGGCATTATAAGATGTGCTTTGTGACTAATGAACAGTCTTCCCTCGATAGATATTCCGAGTTGCTCGAGCATATGGATTTCATCCATTAATGCTACAGGGTCTATTACAACCCCGTTTCCAATTACACATTGGCAATGCGGATGTAAAATTCCTGAAGGGATGAGGTGAAGAACAAATTTCTTGCCTTGAAATACAATTGTATGACCGGCATTTGCTCCTCCCTGATACCGAGCAACAATATCAGCTTTCTCACTTAACAAATCTACGACTTTTCCCTTGCCTTCGTCTCCCCACTGTGCACCCACTATAATTCGAGTATTCATTATATAAGTTACCTAAAGTTATTAAATACGATAGTTTTCAAGTCAATTTTAGAATCAGAGTGTTTCTAAAATGCAAAGCTCCGACTTCATTTCTAAAATCGGAGCTAATATTTTATTTTGCGAGTACATTATGTTATAAACTTTCTTCGGCTTGTTTTATTGTTGAGTAGGATTGCAAAACTGTATTCAAGTGCGTCATATCTAAAATTTGCTGAACTTTACCCGGTACTACTGCCAGTACAAGGGTTCCGCCAATCTTTCGCATTATACTGAGTCCGCTTACGAGCATACCTAATCCACTGCTATTGATGAGTTCAACAGAACTCATATCAACAATGATGTGCTGAACGTTTTGTTCAGTAAATTTACGGATAGCTGCACTAAAATCTAGAGCATCTGCCCCACCAATAACTTGATTTCCTAACGCAATTACTGCGCTTAACGACTGATTATTTGTGTTTTCCATATTCAAAGAAGAATCTGAAAAATTATATTTTAGCTGTTTTCAATAATTCAGCTTTCACTTGGCGATCATGCTCACCTTCAACATCAACTTTCTTAACATTTTGAAGATACCAAATAACAAATGCACTTGCGATGTAAATTGACGAGTAAGTTCCCGTTACGATACCGACTAGCATTGTAAACGAAAATCCTTGCAATACTTCACCGCCAAAAAGAGTAATGATAAGCAATACCATTACGACAGTAAGAACTGTATTGATTGTTCGGCTAAGGGTTTCATTGATACTCATGTTCATAAGTTTAATCGTATTCATACCTTTATGACGTTCTAAGTTCTCACGAACACGGTCGAAAATAATAACAGTATCATTTACGGAGAAACCAACCACAGTCAAGAATGCCGCGATCATAGATTGATTAATTTCTAAATTGAGTATTCCCAGTTTGCTGAAGATTGTAACCAAAGCTAAGGTAACAAGCACATCGTGCACAATAGCAATTGCAGCCCCAACCCCATACGTAAATTCAAATCTGAACGCGATATACAACATAATTGCAATCACAGCAAGAATAACAGCAATAAGTGCTTTTGTTCTTAATTCTTGACCAACTTTCGGACCGATAGCATCAACTTTAAGAAGAGTAATGGTTTCATTAGGATATTTCACTTGAAGCGCTTGAATCACCTTGTCTTTTGCATCTTTACCTAAGTTAGAAGCTACCCTTACTAAAAATTGATTTTCCTTACCATACGACTTAATTTCAGCACCTTGAAATTGCTTGTCTATAACATCTCTAATTTCGGCAGTGTTAATTTTCTCCGAAAACTTTAGAGCTATTTCAGTTCCACCTTCGAAATCTATACCAAAACGAAGACCAAGAATAAACGGAGCCAAGATACCAACAACGTTTAATATAAGCGACACATAAATAAATGTTTTTCTTTTACCCAAGAAATCTATTTTTGTTCCATGTAAGAATTGCATTGTATATTTTCTCCAGAATCAAGAGGTTTTTAAAGATTTAGGTTGTCCGAAGCTAATCATTCCCGATGCTTTACGAGATACTAATATTTCAATGATAGCACGTGAAACAGTAATAGCAGTAAAGAAGGTACTCAAGATACCGATCATCAGTGTTAGCGCAAACCCTTGAATTGGACCTGTACCCAAGAAAAACAGGATAAGTCCGGTAATAAATGTAGTAATGTGTGTATCAATAACCGCTGTAAGTGCCTTGCTGAATCCTTCATCAATTGCACCTCGGTTTGACCTGCCACGAGCAAGCTCTTCACGTACACGTTCAAATATCAGAATGTTTGCATCCACAGCCATAGCAATTGTCAGGATAATACCTGCAATCCCAGGTAAAGTGAGTGTACCTTGAAAAAGCGGGAGTGTTGCCATGATAAGCGTTACGTTAATAAGCACTGCAATATTAGCAACTATTCCGCCTGTCGAATAGTAAATTCCCATAAAGAGAACAACAATTAAAAACGCGATTGCACTTGCAGTAAGACCGCTATTAATAGAATCCTCTCCTAATGATGGACCTACAACGCGTTCCTCGATAATTTTAACGGGAGCTTTAAGTGCACCGGCTTTAAGGACGATTTCCAGAAGGTGTGCTTCTTCCGAATTTTGCATACCGGTAATTTGCGAACTGCCGCCCGTGATTTTTTGAATAACATTTGGAGCTGAATATACTTGATCGTCAAGTACAATTCCGATTTTCTTATTAACATTCGCTCCGGTAATTCTTGCCCAACTTGCAGCGCCGTCCGCATCCATTTCCATTAATACAACAGGTGTATTTGTTTGCGGGTCGAATGATGCACGAGCATTTGTTACCACGTCTCCCTTTAATTCAGGATCACGTTTAAGAGAGTACAAGCTGAAGATCGGGTTTGTTGCATTAAGCGGGCTGCTTGATTTTGCAGAACGAAGGATTTGCAAATCATTTGGAATCAATCGTTTGATGTCTGAACGCTCAATGATTTTATTAAATCTTTCGTATGTCGAGAGTGGAATTTGGAAGAAATATTCGCCTTCAGGAAAATCATCTTTAATGTAACTGATTGGCTGTGATTTCTCATTTTGAACAAAATAAGAAATGAAAAGCGATGTGAACGGATGATCCAGTTCATATTGCTTTTGCTGTTCTTCTTTAGGAAGTCCGGCATACGGATTTGAAGTATCAACTGCTTTCGCAGCAGAATCTTTTTTAAGAGAATCAGCGGCATTCACAGCTACAGACGATGTGTCAACTTTTGTTGAGTCTACTTTAGCAAGTGTAGAGTCGGTTTTTGCAGTGTCAACTTTGGCTAGGGTTCCTTTTTTACTTTTTGCCAAGTATTCGTCAATTCTGTAGAATGCACGAACAATTTCCTGATTGTTACGAACCAACTTAAACTCAAGTCGAGCTGTAGTTTGCAGCAGTTGGCGCATTTCTACTTCATTATTTACACCTGGAAGCTCCAGAACTATTCTACGCGAACCTTGCTTTTGAATGGATGGTTCGCTCACGCCATATTTATCAATACGCTGGCGAATTACTTCTTTTGCTTGATCAACTGCGTCATCAATATCTTTTTTGAGTTTTTCTACAATCTTCTCTTCAGATATTTCACCGCTGACTTCATAATAATTAATCAGGGTTCGACCTTGCGATTTTGCGATTGAATTGAAATTTTTAAGAAAAACATCTAACACATTTTGGGATTCGTCAATGTCAGTTTCTTGTTTCGTTTTTTCAATCACTTTTTCGAAAATATCATCAATAGCATCACGAGAAGCAGCTTCTTTGAGAAGTTGAACCACATCTACTTCAAGCATCACATACATTCCTCCACGCAAATCAAGCCCAAGTTTGATACGTTTGGATTTATTGTTCTTGATATCTTCATCGTACTTGTTCTTGAAATTTGCAAGTCCGACAGAATCAATTACGTTCCCGTTTGCATCCATAAATTTCTTTTCTTGCTTCTCCAAATCGCTTGAGCGATAGGTAGGATACAGCAGAAAGCCGGCTGCAATCAGAGGGGCAATGACAATAAAATACTTCCAGAATAGATTGGGTTTCAAGGTGTTACCTCCAGAGTTAGTCTGCATGAATTCATCAAAATCAGGCAATGCCTGCCAAAAAGAAGTTACGAATATAGTGTTCTGTTATCAAATAACCAATGAATTTTCATAATCTGACTTGTTTTCATTAAAAACCGAATAGTTTTTGCAAGTAAAATTTAGGAAACCAAGAATATTTAATTTGTATAAAGTATTGAAATTGTTTTCACAAAGATTACGTTCTGTTTCAAACTACACTGATTATAACAATGTTTCAAAATCGTTACTCAGAAATTGACCATTATATACACTAATTGTTTAAAGGAAAATCCTGATTCACAATCAAAGCTGATGAGTAAGTCTATTTATTAAGAGAAAACCAAAGCCGTATGTTTATAAACAGTATCATGCAAATGAACGTTAGAACGATAGGTATACTTATATTCATGTATGATTTTTTATATACATCATGTCCAACAACATCTAAGCGAAGAAGAGTAATTTTCTCAGCAGAGTATTTAGCTTGAAGCGCATTAATTATATCTTCAGTTACTTCCCCATTGGAATTATCAACATGAATTACAAACTGATTTTCATGTTTAAAGTGTTTAATTTCTGCATCTTCAAATAACTTATTAATAACCGGTTTGATTTCATCAATATTAATTTTTTTTGAGAATCTCAAAGCAATTTCTGTGCTTCCCTTGAAGTTAATTCCGAAACCAAATCCAATTGCAGTCAATGCTAAAATTGCAACCAAACTTAAAATAATTGACAGAAAAATGATTTTCTTTTTACTACTTGCAGTATCCACCTTAGTTTTCTGTAAGAATTGCATCACTCATATCAATTGAAGTATAAATTTATTTTACCAAATGATTATCAATGCTGTCAACCATACCACCAAAAATAATATCTTTAGTTTTATTGAAAAAATCGTGTGGGAAGCCAAGTTCTATTGCACTTACTTCATTCAATCGCGTAATGTGTTCAGGTGCCAAATCATAATTGAGGCATTCTAAATTCTCTTCGATTTGAGTAACCGTTCTTGCGCCGACTAATGGAATCACAACTCCGCTTTGTTTACGAAGCCAATTTATCGCTACCGAAGAAGGTTTACAGCCAATTTCTCCGGCAATTGACACTACTTCACGAGCTATAGCTGTATTTTTTTCATTTAATCGTGCGCTGAGCGGATTAAGTCGTTTTGTAGAATCACTACTGTCTAAATATTTTCCTGTGAGAGCTCCACCAGCTAGCGGCGCCCATGCCAAAACTGCCATATCGAAACTGCGAGCAAGTGGAGTAAGTTCCCGTTCTACTGTTCGCTGGGTTAAACTATATTCAATTTGCAACCCTACAAATTGAGACCATCCCCGCATTTCACTAATTGTATTTGCACGGGAAACTATCCATGCAGGAGTGTCCGAAACACCGATTGTCAGAATCTTTCCTGCACGTATCATATCCTCTAATGCTCTCATTACTTCTTCTTCGGGTGTCATAAAATCCCAAGCATGAACCCAATAAAGATCAATATAATCTGTCCTGAGACGCTCCAAACTTTGCTCTAGCGATTGAACCATGCTTTTGCGATTGTTACCGGATGCACTAACATCATCACGCCTTGTAAACAGTGAGTATTTTGTAGCAAGGACATATCGTTCACGATCGGTGGCAATAAAATCACCCACATACTTTTCGCTTGTACCTTCAGTATAGCGGTTTGCTGTATCAATAAAATTACCGCCTTTTTCAACAAAAGCATCAAATATACGACGGCTTTCTTCTTTACCGGCTCCCCAACCCCATTCCTCACCAAAAGTCATTGTACCAAGACATATTTCTGAAACGCGAATACCGCTTTTACCTAAAAGTTTGTAACGCATACTATCTATCTCCTCAAAACCAATGAATAGTATTAAAATATACTGATAAAGCCACTATAATACTTCTCAAAAAGAAAGGGTATTGCTGATGTGCAACACCCTTATTAATCATTACGTTGGGCGAACGATGGGGCTTGAACCCACGACCAGCGGAACCACAAACCGCTGCTCTACCAACTGAGCTACGTTCGCCATTGACATCTGCAAAAATATCATTTTATAGCTTCCTACGCAAAAGGAATTTCAAAATTATTAGGAATGATATGTTTATGTTTTCTGTTTATTGTGCTCTTTCTTCATAGGTGAGCGGTTCCCAACTATCACCTTCGCAAGGAATATACGTTGTACTGACGTGTTCGTCATAAATCCTGCAAAGCTGACTGGTAGGGTCAAAATGTTTGCAAGAACCGCACATCGTTTCTTCTTGCATTACTTCAATACGACCCGTAAAGTGATAATACTGACGATAGGCAGGATATATTACCAAGCCCACAATGGCAAGCAACGGAACCATCCAATAATCACGCAACTCGAAATATTCTACTAATGCCCAACTGGTAACGACAATGAGACCGGTTCGGACGAGTCCTCCCCATACAATCGAACCCATAGTAATGTAGGGTTTGGCATTTGTATTATCGTCTTTCCCCTGATTTGTATAGCGAAAAAGCAAAAGGTCGGCTAAGCGGTCGAGCATACTGATTTTAGATTGTTAGGTGCATTTTTGCAAGGATAAACGAATTCATCCCAAAAACTTATTCCGCTCTTTTTTCAATTCAACTACTAAATAATTTAAATGAGATATGATTGAATTTTCAGCAAGAGGAATGTATAACTCTTCTGTTTCCTGGATATAACGGTGAGGGTTGCGTTTTAAATTGAACTCAAGACATCTGAAATTATCTAAACGAGCAGCAAGTTTGATAAGTAAACAATCAGAACTTGATTGTTTAAGGAGTTCTATATGCTCTTTGTCAACTTCTTCCGGCTCAACTTCTCGTCTCTCCAAATCTTTCGAAAGAATTTCTACGATATAGGCGACGTATGTACCGAAATTATATTCCAAAACAGACGCTGAAAGTGTTGGCGAGTCCTCGATAACATCATGCAGAAGCGCAGCTGAAAGGACATCAACATCAGTAATTCCCATCTCATGAAGCAGTATCTTACAAACTCTTGTGCAATGGTAAAAATACACACTTCCATCGCCGCGGGTTTGTCCTTCGTGAACGCTTTCAGAAAGCTCGAAAGCACTCATAACCTTATTTAGTTCCATTGGATTGCAATGTTGAACCAGTGATTCTTCGAGTTCAATACGTGTTAGTGTTGTTTGGTTGTAGTTTGCCATACAATAGTTCTCCTAAACCGGTATTTCCATAAGTTCTTTTGCACTTTCAATCGAGGTAGCGGTGATTTTTTCACCACTCAATAGTTTTGCAATTTCATGTATTCGTTTTTCTGACTGCAAAAACGCTGCACTGACCACTGCCCTGCCGTTTGACTCTATTTTAACGACTGCTAAATGTGCATCAGCCAAAGCAGCAATTTGCGGCTGATGAGTGATTGCAATAATCTGGTGGTAGCTTGCAAGTTTTTTTAATGCAATTCCTACTTTCTGTGAAATTCGCCCGCTAATTCCGGTGTCTATCTCATCAAAAACAAGCATAGGCAATCGGTCTTGCTTTGCTAAAATTGTCTTTAATGCGAGCATCACACGTGATATTTCACCACCGGAAGCCACCTTTGCAAGCGGTCGGGGTTCTTCCCCGCTGTTGGTAGAAATATAGAATTCAACTATATCAATCCCATTTGGATATGCATAAAATTTCTTACCGTCAATAACAGCAACTACTTTTTCTTCTGAATTTTCTTTACAGGTGATAACCACTTTAAATTCAGCATTCGGGATACCCAGGGTTTTCAGAGTAGAAACAATAGAATCCTCAAGGGATTTTGCAATCTCCGAACGCTTAGTTGAAAGACGTTGAGCAATGCTTCCAAGTGTTATCTGTTCATTAAGAATTTCTTTACTGAGCCGCTCAATCTCTTTTTCAAAATTTTCTACCAAACCAAGTTCATGTTTGAAAAATTCCCATTGCTTGAAAACTTCCTCATAGCTGCCATATTTTTTACGAAGTCGCTGCAACTTCCCTATTCTTTGTCGTATGAATTCAAGCCGCTCCGGCTGAACTTCAATCTGAGAGTTGTAATTCTGTGAAAATACAGCAACCTCTTGCATTATAACAATTGCCGACTGACATTCTGTATAATAATCTGTAAAACTCTTGTCAATTTTCTGTAATTCCCCCAGTATGTTTTTTGCTTTGATAAGTTTGCCGTGAAGCGAATTTTCTTCATCATAGATCATAGAATAGATTTCCATCGTTGCTGAATGGAGATACTCTGAATTTTCTACAACTTTCAGTTCGGTAAGTAATAACTCTTCTTCGTTTTCTAAAGGATTTATTTGTTCTATTTCATCCAATTGAAATTGTTGAAACTCCTGCTGTTGCCTCATTGAGTTCTCATGTTTTAGCAAATCACTCAAAGTATTGACTAACGATAGAAGTCGTTGATATGAACCCACATATTCTTGAAGAAGTTCACCTGTTCCACCGGCACTATCCAACTGTTGTAAATGTGTTTCCGAGCGAAGTAATGACTGATGATCGTGCTGACCGTGAAAATCAACCAATAAATCTCCCAGTTCTTTTACAACACCAACACTTGCCGGTGAATCATTGACATAGCATCTGGACGAACCTTTCAGTGTAAGTTCTCTCCTGACAATCACTTCTTTCTCAAATGAATCGAAATTGTTTCGTAACAGCCATCTGCTTACAGCTTCATTACCTTCAATACTAAAGATACCCTCGACAATAGCTTTACTTGCTTGGTTTCGTATCATTTCAGATGAAGCACGCTCACCAAGTATTACCATAAGTGCATCAACTATGATAGACTTTCCTGCTCCGGTTTCACCTGTAATTATATTTAGCCCATGAGAGAACTCCAGCTCCAAGGACTCAATAAGTGCAAAGTTTTTAATCGAGAGAAATTTGAGCATATTTCTGAGATGTTTGCTGCAAGAAAATTCGTTTTTAGTTTTCGTTTCTCTACTAGGGTTTGAAATCTTTGCTACGAAACTGTATATAAGTAAAAGGTCACAGTTATTTTACAAAAACTGTATAAATAATATGGTAAGCAATTGAACCCTTCGACGGGCTCAGGGAGACGTATCAGACTTGTCATGTTGAACTTGTCTAAACATCTAAATACCTTCCAATTTTTCAAGTTGTAATTTTAGGTTAAATCTGTCCTACTACTTAATAATCCAAAATGAATTATTTCACCTCAATACGTTTTTCTTACCAATTCAATGTTTTGCAATTCACTCACTTTTACAGCACCAACCAAAAAAAGAACTCTTCTCAAATCAAGTTGCAATGTATTCAGAAGTTCGGAAAGTTCCTTCTGCCCACCGGCAAGCAAAGCAGCAAGCATAGGGCGAGCTGAACCGCAAAAATCTGCACCCAAAGCAATCGAGATTGCAATTTCCATTGCAGAATGAATGCCACCCGAAGAGATGAGTGTGAAATTATGTGTGGATTTCAGCGGAACTATTTGCCGGATACAATCAACGGTTGGAATTCCCCAATCCCAAAATTTGGAAAGTGATTCCTGTTCCTCATTCCGAAGAATTTCCACTCCCGCCCAGCTTGTACCACCTGCACCCGCCACATCAATACCTGAGACACCTACTGAAAGCAGGCGGCTGGCTACTTCACCGGATATTCCAGCCCCTACTTCCTTAACAATTATAGGGATTTCCAATACTTGTACTAATCGCTCAATCCCGTGAAGAACCCCTCTAAAATTCGGCGAACCTTCCGGTTGTAGAAGTTCTTGCAAGGGATTCAAATGAATTACCAAAGCATCAGCTTTAATCAGGTCAATTATTTGCAGAATGCCAACTACCGATTTCATCTTTGCAATTTCGGATGCACCGATATTACTTAAAATAGGAATAGATGGTGCACTTTCCCGTACAACCTGAAATGAACGGTGAAATGCTGAGTTTTCAATTGCTTGTCGCTGCGATCCAACTCCCATAGGTATTCTTAGTGTTTCACAAACTTCTGCCAGTTCACGGTTAATTCGCTCAGCGTCAGGATAACCGCCGGTCATACATGAAATCAATAACGGCATCATGCAGCAAACACCTAGGAAATCAGTTTCGGTGGAAACATCCGAAAAATCACATTCAGGCAGAGCATTATGAATAAATTCATAATGTTCAAATCCACTGGTTTTACTCCGAAAAGTAACGCTTTCGTTTACACACAGTTCAACGTGCTGCTGCTTTCTTGATTGGGTCGAATGATCTTTCATCAGGAAGTTATAGTCGTATAAATTGCTTTCCGGCTAATTGCCGTATCAAACCGCGAAACTCCAACATAAGTAGATTAACCATTACATCTTGCGGTGAAAGTTTCAACATTTCTGCAAGAGTATCCATTTGAATCGGCTCAAAACTTAATGTGTCGTAAATTCGCTTTTCAATTTCATGTGTGAATATAATTGTTTCTTTTGCAGGTTGACTAATCGCTAAATACCCCATTTCTTCCAATACATCTTCGGGTGATAACGCAATAATTGCCATGTTCTTACGAATAAGTTTATTCGTTCCTAAACTTTTTTCGGACGAGATGTTCCCCGGCACGGCAAAGAGTTCGCGTGACTGGTCGGCTGCAAATTGAGCAGTAATTAATGCCCCTCCTTTTAGACCGCTTTCAATAACAACAACTGCCCGAGACAGTCCGCTGATTATCCTGTTTCTCTGCGGAAAGTATGCAGGTAATGCTTTGATGCCACATCTATACTCACTTATCACAGCCCCTTGTTCAGATATTTGCAGAGCAAGTTTAGCTGAAAGTTGCGGTGAAATGCAGTCTATACCCGAAGCAATAACTGCATATGTGATTCCACCTGAATTCACTACAGTTTTATGCGCGATACTGTCAATGCCGTTTGCAAGTCCACTTGTAACTATTAATCCGTTTTTAGTAAATGTTTCCGCAAATCGTTCAGTTGTCAATTTACCGTAATTGGTGCATAATCGTGTTCCGACGATACCTATCGAATCTTTTTCGGGGTTGAGTATCCCCTTTACAAATAACAATGCGGGAGGAAACGGAATCGTGCGCAAAAGAACAGGATATGATTCATCCCAATAATGGATAATTTGAACTGATTGTCTATTGCATAATTCCAATTGCTTTTGAGCTTCTATCCTGAGAGCATTAATTCCTGAAGTCACAAACAAATTGTTTTGTAATAGTCGTTGCCCAACCTTTGTTTGTGGCGGATTCTCAAACAGTTCTTCAATTGAACTGTAACGTTCAACGAGTAATCGCAATGTAACAGCTGTAAGTCCACGAACAAATGAAAGTGCAAGTATGTCCTCTAAACTCCAAAGGGTCGGTTGAATTTCTGCCACAAATCATTCATAAAAATTAGTTTAATAAAAAGCCCCATTCATCATTAATGGGAACAGGGCTTTATACGAAATTATAGAAGCGAATTGATGATTATCCGCAAACCTTTTTAACTAAATCTACGACGCGGTTAGAATACCCCCACTCATTGTCGTACCATCCCACTACTTTTACAAAATTACCATTAGCCATAGTAGATAGTGAATCAAAAATACATGAATGCGAATTGCCTACAATATCAACTGATACGATCGGTTCATTCGTGTACTCCAATAGACCTTTCATTGTTCCTTCAGAAGCAGCTTTGAAAACTGAATTAATTTCTTCTTTGGTTGTCTCTCGGTCTAAAATTGCCGTGAAGTCTGTAATTGATCCGTCAGGAACGGGTACTCGCAGAGAAAACCCGTCTAAACGTCCTTTAAGTTCGGGCAATACTTCTGAAACAGCTTTTGCTGCACCGGTAGTTGTCGGGATGATATTCACCGCAGCAGCGCGTGCACGACGGAGGTCTTTATGCGGTAAGTCTAAAATATTTTGGTCGTTGGTATAGGCATGAACAGTGGTCATGTACCCCTTTTGAAGTCCAAAATTATCATGGAGTATTTTTACCATAGGAGCCAGACAGTTAGTCGTGCATGATGCGTTGGACATAATGCGTTCGTCACCTGTAAGTTCATGATCATTGACACCTAAAACTACTGTTCTGTCCAATTTGTCCTTAGCCGGAGAAGAAAGAATTACTTTTCGCGCGCCGTTCGCACAGTGTTTCTCTAAAGACTCACGATTAGTGAACACACCTGTAGATTCGACAACAGCATCTACCTCACCCCACGAAAGATTTTCAATTTGTTTTTGGGCTGAAATCGGAATAATTTTACCGTTTACAACTAAATTAGTTCCGTCCGCATGAGCAGAACCTGAAAATTTACCATGAACCGAATCGTATTTGAGCAAATGAGCAAGTGTAGCTGCATCTGTTAAATCATTAATCCCTACTATTTCAAACTCACCGGTTTGTGCCATAGCAGCTCGGAAGACCAAACGCCCGATGCGTCCAAAACCGTTAATTGCAATTCGTATTGCCATAATAATGTTCCCCGTGAAGAATAAAGAAAGATAGATATAACCATAATACTATGCGAAACTACGAAAGATTTATGAATTTTTGGGCGTATCCGGTAATTACATTTTTATTTATATCACTAATGTGATTTGGCGGAAAAATGGTAAATTGGTATAACTGTTCAATCATTACTTTTTTAGAAAGTCGCCATGATGATTCGTCTCTTTTTCATTTTTTTTGTAGGTTGTTATTCTCTATCACTTGCCCAAGACAGCACAGAAATAAAAACACCGACTGCTCTTACAGGAATGCCGTTACCGACAATAATTGAAGAATGTTCAGATACTTCTTCAGTAATAATTGCTGAGGTAATTTCACAAACCACACTACCTCTTCCAAGCGATTCAACAGAACAGCAAGTGGATGATGGTCTCTTGCCTATTGAAGAGTTTACAATAGCAGGTGAACCCCGTTACACAATTGACGCTTCGCTTCCGCGAAGGACTAACAAAATAAAACCCCTTACAACAACACTTGTTGGCGGTACATATTTCGGAATTTTAACCGGACTTCACGTCTATCAGTTGAATACGATATGGAATGATACCCGTACATTCC
The DNA here is from genome assembly GCA_964527785.1 of uncultured Chitinophagaceae bacterium. Taxonomy (GTDB): domain Bacteria; phylum Bacteroidota; class Ignavibacteria; order Kapaibacteriales; family UBA961; genus JADJXV01. Next base: position 22,222 of record CAZGNO010000006.1, on the reverse strand, counting down.
GTTTTATTGAAGACGGTAATCAGGATTTCTATTCGGACAAAGCAGGGCATTTTTGGGGAGCGTATTTTATCAGTTATTGTTCCACCGAGGCGTTAATAGGTTCCGGATTCAGTTATGACAATTCCGTTCTCTACGGCGGGTTGATGGGCTTCGGGTATCAGATGTATGTCGAAATTATGGATGGCTACGGTGAAAACTGGGGGTTTTCAACCTCTGATTTTATTGGAGACTTGGCTGGTTTCGGCTATTATCTCGCACAGCATTATGTGCCATTCTTACAGAATTTTACACCGAAAGCAACGTACTTTCCTGCCAGGTGGTATAATGAAAAACCACGCCTAGAAGCATCCTCCTTCATTGATGATTATAGTTCATGGACTTGGTGGCTGTCAGTTAATGTGTATAATTTATTACCTCAAACTTGGCAGAAATACTACCCGTCGTGGCTTGAGATTGCCTTTGGTTACTCAGTACGTGATTTACGGTTGGACGCTGCCGATTTTACCTACAAGGGCGATAAAAAGTTCATCATTGCTTTGGATTATAATTTAGGACGGTTAATCCCAAATACTACGAATTTCCTCAACTGGTTGCGCCAATGTTTCAACTACTTTAAGTTTCCTGCACCGGCTATCGAATTTGGCGATACAGTCAAGTTTAACTTATTCTACCCTTTCAAAATATCAACGGGAAATATTAGTTTCTAACAAACGTCTCAGTAGTTGTAATTCAATCAAATACAAGGTCATGTAGAGAAATTTCCGTATATTTGTAATGGATTATGGGGATGTACCGGATTCGACGGGGTGAAGTGTTCGCGTAGGAGCAGGTCGTGCTTGGTAAGTGGTGCACGTAAATTCAACTTGCAAAACAATAAGTGCTAATAACACTCCAGTATATACAATGAACTCAGTTCCTGTATATAGCTTGGCTGCTTAAGAAGCGCCAACCATCTGCGCAAAATCTCGTTTATCGGCTTTTGATGTAGGTGTAACTAAACCTTAGATAAACTGGTATGGAATGGATTTTCGGCGTTCCATATAAGATAACTCCGCAAACAGCGGAAACGCTCCTGTCGTTTGGATACCGGTTCCGTTAAACTTAAAAAACGAATAAGCTTGTAGAATCTACGGCTCACGCATTTCGGACGCGGGTTCAACTCCCGCCATCTCCACTTCTTTTAATACGAAGCTCTTTGATAATTTTATCAAAGGGCTTTGTCGTTTTATACAGATATTCGGGTTTTCTTTCCATATTCACAAACATCTTCTTTCGTCAAGATATCTTACAATACACCCACTCCCCCACAATTCAAGCAGGGCATTATTTCGGTCATGTCGGTTGTATACCGCCATGCATTGATTTGTTGTAATTATTCAGCCCATTGACAAACAATCGATAAGATAATTCTTCATAATCCTGAAGGGATTATATGTTTATAGCACAATTACAAACCGGTTAACATGCGACCCTGTAGGGGTCGTATCAGTCATAGGATTGATCATTCTATAAACATTTGAATCCTTCGGATTCATTTCAGATCATCAAATATTGGAAGCTGTTGTTATAACAGTCCGGTCTGTTATTAATTTTTATAGCATACTAACGCATGGCTGCACCCAACCGATATTCCTTCTATCCATCAACATTCAATATCAATTGCAATAACTTGTCGAACATTGAAAAAACTATTCCACCTCTCATTTTACTGTCTCAGAAAAATTACCTTGACAGACACAGTACTTTTCATTATATTTGTAAAGTTGTTTTGAACATAATTGGAAAAAGCTATGGAAATTTCAGCGGACATTATCAGAGGGCATATAGATACAATCATACTTAAATTGCTTTTACATGAGGATATGTATGGCTATCAAATAAGTAAAACGATTCATACGGTTTCGGATGGCGCCTATGAACTGAAGGAGGCAACCATGTACTCAAGTCTCAAACGATTAGAAAGTGATGGCAGCATCGTATGGTATTGGGGCGACGAAACGCAAGGAGGAAGGAGGAAATACTATAAAATCACGGATAAAGGCAATACTGCCTATGCAGATAATAAAAAAAACTGGGAATATGCAAAAAGTGTTCTTGAAAAATTATTATAAGGATTGAATATCATGAATAACAAACTGATAAACTATTTAAATGGTGTCTTTTCACCATACGAAGGTGTGAAAAGCATCAACGAACTAAAGGATGAATTGCTCTCGGATTTGCAAGAGCGGTTTCATGAACTCAAAACTGAGGGTAAGGACGATGAAACAGCTTTTGAGATGACAATCGGTAGTATCGGGGATATTGAGCAGACGTTGCAAGAGGTTGCCAATCTTTCCCGTTCACTTGAACGGCAAGTTCTTACAAACTTCAACGCATCTGACTTGAAGAATAGTGATTTTGCAGGTGTTACGGCACACAACGGAGAGTTTAAGGCAAGTGCATTGTCCGGTACAGACTTTTCCGGTGCGGACTTGACCGGTAGTTCGTTTATCGTAAGTGATGTACGTGAAACCAATTTTAATAAAGCAAATCTGACTGATTGTAGCTTCACCGTACTTGATTTGACAGGTGCAACTTTCAACAAATCCATCCTTGTCCGTACAAAATTCGATAAATCTTCGCTGGACGGTACAAAATTCACTGATGTAAAATTGATAGATGTAAAACTAATAATGAGTGACCTTAGAAAGACGGTTTTTGAGAACTGTAGTTTTGAGGGTGTGGACTTTGAATACTCGGACTTGCGTGGGCTACGTATGGACGGACAGACTTTTATTGGTGTCAAGTTTGACAAGTCTTCGCTGAACGAGACAACGTTTAAGGGGGCAACCCTTAGAAATGTGTCTTTTCGTCCGGCTTTTGCCTTGACTAACAAGAACTTTCGTGCAATCAAAACCATCAACTTTGACGGTGCGATGATGGATAAGTTGACCTACGCTGCGCTTAAAGGGATGGGGGCGGATTTGACGAAGGTGACAGTTATCTAAGAATGCAAAGAATATGTGAAACACAACTACATAGGTGAAAGGGTTGCATATAAACTCATAAAGTACAACGCTCTTTGATTATCTTCAAAGGGCGTTGACAACTCATATTTATTACCTCACCATCCACTTTCCAAAAAACTCCCGAATCCTCTGTAAATACTCTTCCCCACCCTTCACCCGCAAGTCCTCATGTCCCTCCATCCTTAACCATGTAAAATTCCTTTGAAGAATGAAGATTCTCAAATATTCTGTAAGCATATTTTATATTGATTTTCTTATCGGCATCACCGTGGATAATCAGTATTGGTTGAGTGATAGAGATGGCTGATTTTTCAGGAGATACGTCGTCAATGTGAAAGTGAGCAATTTCTTCGGAACGTGCAAAAGCCGGAATCGAAATCCAATCCCACCGAACTTTGATAAGCTGCTCAAGATAATCACATTGAATTTCCCGTAAGTCGGCAAATGAACTTTCTGAAATTCCACACACAATCCTCTTTTCCAGAGCCATTGCCTGAAGTGTTATAGCTGCCCCCATTGAATTACCGATTATGCCAAACGGAGCGCACGAATCGCCATATTGACATATAATTTTATCAATGCAATTACTGACATCGTGTTTCTCATAATAACCGAGTGTGCAATATTCACCGCCGCTTTCTCCATGTGCTCGTGAATCGTAAATGACGACATTAAAACTATCCTTGACTAAATCTAATGCATACGGAAGCATCAGATGTTTTGTACTGGCAATGCCATGAAGTACTAATATTGTCCCTTTTGATTTGGTTAGTGACGGAATAAACCATCCGCGTATGAGGATACTGTCACGAGTATGGAAAGTGAGGTTGTTAATTGTAAGATGACTGTATCTATTTGGTGAGACAGCATCTTTGAATTTATCGTGAAGAATTTGAGGGGTAATACGGAAGGGTTTGATAGCAGAATACGGAAGAACATGGTATATCCCCCAATACACACCCATAGAGCCGACTACTATCAGCATGATGACAGATGTTATCAGAACAATATACCGTTTTTTCATACTGTTGTTTTGGTCGCTACGCTACCCACGGCGTAGGACGGATTCCGGTATCGAAAATAAATTCGATCTTTACATTTTCATTTGACGAGTTATTCCCTACAAAAGACTTATTGGCTACAAATTCATGAAATTGTGCTTTATCAAAAACTTGTTTGCCGTCTTCTTCCTTGAAGAACAACATGGCAATAATTTGGTCAGAAAGCAAATACTTAAGAAGTTCATTGTCAGAACGCAGTGCATATTCAATGAGCTTATTTCTCTTGAGTTTGCCTTTTGAATAGAATCGTTCGTCGTATGCCAGAAGATGCTCCAGATGACTATAAAGTGTGCGCATATTCATACCTAAATGTTGTTGGATAGTTTCTATTTATTCCTACAACATTTCATCCTCAAAATATACGCCAATTTATCGCGGAGATCGAAAAAGCAAACTTCGCGCTTCTGCTTCAAATACGAAATGTTCAGCAATGCGCTTAGAAAATACATTATCGTATTCTAAACGTTCGGGATGCCACTGCACACCTAATAAGAACGGCTTACCCGTCGGTTCGTTCCATTCAAACGCTTCAATTATCCCGTCGGGTGATACGGCTGCACTCCGCAGATGTTCTGATAAATATTCTACAGCTTGGTGATGAGCTGAATTTACTTCACCCTCGGATATATGGGTGATTTTCTTGAGCAATGAGCCGGCAACAACTTGTATCTCATGCCTGCTGTCCCCTTCAGGAGTACTCTTGTGTTCAATTTTCGATGGGTGATCGGTCGGAATATCAACGATAAGTGTTCCACCAAACGCAACATTTAAAACCTGTGCACCTCTACAAATTCCCAAAATAGGAAGTTTCAATTCACGTGCAATATCAATGATAGGAAATTCGAGTGAATCGCGGTCATCATCAATATAACAATCATTGATACGTTCGGGTTTTCCATATTTATTTGGGTTTACATCAGGTCCACCCGTTAAAATCAAACCTGAGCATTCAGCCAGATTTGCTTCTGCTTCGTTTGGTGCTGTAAAAAGATCAACTATCTCTATATTTGGCTCTACAAATCGTAACCAATGTGCGTAGAGTGCATATTTAGCTGTTCCGCTAGCCCTTGAAATTGCAATTTTCATATCGTACTCTTATTTATTATTAATAATTTGAGTGATTTTGTTGTCAAATAATTCCTCATTTGAAGTAATTACCGTAGTGATTGGAAGAATATAGACCATAATCCCGTTTCTTTCAAATTGAGAGCTATAGCTTAGAAGTTTTACAGCGTCTTTTTCTGTAGTAATAATTGCTTGTACAGAATGTTTGTTGCATGATTCGACAATGTCAATAATATCCTTCGAAGAATATGAGTGGTGATCACTAAATGTTTTGTGATAGATAGCGTTTATATTACTTTGTCGAAGTGTTTTTTCAAATTTATCGGGGTGTGCAATCGCTGAAACAGCTATGAGTTTCCCTGGTATCACCGATTGGGATGATGGACTGTGAATGTTTTTCTGTGTAAATTGATTGAATAAGTACGGCTTACCTGCTTCGGTTTTTGTAGTGACGAGAAATTGATTTGATTGTAGAGAATATGGAATAAGGTTTATATCTATTCCCTCTTGCAAGCCAATAACATCAGCGCGTTTCAATGATGAGAAATTTTCACGTAACCTGCCCTTTGGCAGCAAATAATTTTGATTTACTGTAAACTCATCGAGAAGAACAATGTCCAAATCCCTATGCAACTGACGATGCTGAAAGCCGTCGTCAAGAAGTATTACATTACAGTGAAGTTTCTTTACAGCTGTTTCTGCTGCTTGAAATCTATTGCTGTTCGCTATTACTGGCGCGTGGAGTGTAATAGCGTGAAGGAAAAGTTCATCGCCTGCCGATTGAACATCGGTAAATATCTCCTCACCATTAGAAACAATTATCTCACCCTTACTTTTCCTCTTGTATCCTCTTCCAATTATTGCCGGTCTTTTTCCAATATCAAGAAGCTTTCGAGCAATAGTTTGAGTAAAGGGCGTTTTCCCGCTTCCGCCTGTCGAAATATTCCCTATGCTGATAACGGGGATTTCTGCATGATTGATTACTCTCCTATTTGTATCAAAAAGATAGGAGTTTGTTCTTATTAATGCAGAATATAATGCTTCAAGCATAAAAAAAATTAAAAAACTCCATCCTGTTATTTCAGTTCAAGAATCGTAACACCATCCCCACCCTCTTGTATTGTTCCCAATCTATAATTTGCAACTAAAGGATGCTTCCGTAGCTGATCGTGAATAGCCATGCGCAATGCCCCGGTCCCCTTACCATGAATAATAGTCAGAGATTGCAAATTACTGAGCATAGCATCAGAAATAAACTGCTCAACTTCCTTACAAGCAGCATCAGCTCTTTGTCCTCGAAGATCGAGGTTCATTTTTGAATCGAACTTTACCATGTTTCCCGAACTTTTCAAAGCATCTTTTTGTTTTGATTTTGCTGCTTTTCGTAATTGTGCCAAAGCTGTTTTGAATTTCAGCCCGTTAAACTCAACAACTGCTGAATGAGCAGCAGTATCAATTGCAATAACAACTCCCACTTCGTTCGAGCCGGACATAGTTACTGAATCGCCCGCTTTTAGAACCTCATTATCAACTTCTTGCTTTGGCTTCATTGCTTCTGCTCGCTTTTCAATATCTTTTTTGCCTGTTTCAAAATCCTTTTTAATTTCTGACGCTGATCGCTGTTGCTCACGTATTTCCTTAATGGTCTGCTCTACGAGTGCATTTGATTTTTGGACAATATCTTTAGCTTCGTCACGAGCTTCACCGATAATTTGATTGCGTTTCGCTTTGACTTCGGCAAGGCGTTCTTCATAATCAATACGTTTTTTCTCTGAAATAATGTGCTCTTGTGCAGCACGGCGCAGATGCTCCTCGGCTTCCTGCTTGAACCGCTGGAGTGCTGCTATACTTTCTTCCAATTCGGAATGGCGGTCGCCTAGATATGTCTTGGCACGGTTCATTACTACTTCGGGAATACCAACAGATTTTGCAAGAGCAAAAGCATAACTGTTACCCGGAACACCCGATTGGAAACGATACGTAGGCACGAGCCGAACCCCGTCAAATTCCATTGATGCGTTCAGTATCTCAGGACGACTCAAGGCGTAGCTTTTGAGTGACGATTGGTGGGTTGTCACTACAAACATTGCTTTGCGCTCGATGAAGCTATCCAGAATGCCGGCAGCTAAAGCACCGCCTTCTTGCGGATCGGTACCCGAACATATTTCATCAACAAGTATTAATGCTTGGGGCGAACAATGCGAGAGAATTTCACGTAACCGTACAATTTGGGAGCTGAATGTACTAAGATTATTTTCAATTGACTGGTGGTCACCGATAGCGCAAAAAATCGAGCGAACGTTCGTTTCACAATCACCAAGCGGGAAAATCCCCGACAATGCCATTGCAATATTCAACCCTATACTTTTGAGAGCAACTGTTTTTCCCCCTGCGTTCGGACCAGAAATAAGATGCCCTCGAGTATCGGAAGTAAACTCAATAGAAAGCGGAATAGGTCGCGAGCCGGCACTCCACTGCAACAGCGGATGATAGACATTACGCAATTCGATTCGGTTTTCATCTAAAATTTGCGGTTTAATTCCTTGGCGTTTAAGTGCATACTGTGCTTTGGAATAAATCGCATCAAAATTAGCCAAAACATCAATTGAGCTTAAAAATTCTCGTGCCTCGGCACAGAGTTCGGCTGTAAGTGTTGTCAGGATTCTGACTATTTCTCGTTGCTCTTCATTATAGAGCATCGAAAGCTGATTGTTCGACTCAAAGATTTCAGACGGTTCAAGAAAAACAGTTGAACCTGTTTGGGATACACTATGAATAACCCCCGGAATTTGCCGTTTATGTTCTACCTTAATTGGCAATACATAACGCCCTTCTCGTTGAGTTACATATTCTTCCATAGCGCGGTCTTCTTCTACCACCTTTTGAAGTATTTTCCTAAGACGTGAACGAAGTTTTGCTGAGGTTTCTTGTATTTCCCTGCGGATATTGGCTAGCTCACGGCTAGCGGTGTCGCGAACTACCCCTGTTTCATCAATAGCATCATTGATATGTTTCTCGAGGAATCTGCTTTCGTGTAGGACACTACAAAAATCAGTCAGGTATGGAGTAGTTTCCTGCTGTTTGAAATAACTGCGTAAAAGCCGTGACGAACGAATTGCCTCCATAACGGTAATAAGTTCGGGAGGAGTAAGGTACGCACCTTGAATCAGTGATTTATGTAATTGTGGGCGAATATCAGTAAGACCGTCAAGAGGCAGTACTTCATTTCGAGAAAGTAAACCTCTGAGCTCTTCGATACGTTCATGTTCAGCTCTAAGCCAAGCGGCATCTTCAACGGGGGCTACTTGAAGGATAATTTCACGGCCCAAATCTGAATATGAAAATCGTGCTATATGCTCAAGTACTGTCGGGAATTCAAGTTCGACAAGTGTGTCGTGGAGTAGTATTTCTTCGTTTGTCATTGATTGTATTAGTTTTTAAACAGTGGTAATTGCTTTCTTATGTATAGATAATGGAACGGTATGAGTATATATCTGTAATTTAATCTTCATATTTCTCTTCCTCAGCACTTGGTAGTTCGATAATGAATGTTGCACCTTTGCCGAATTCAGACTCACAGCGAATAGTTCCTTTCATCATATCTACGAGCTTTTTACAGATGGATAGTCCTAGCCCTGAGGAATGCTCTCCACCGGTCGGTTTAGCAGATAGACGTTGAAATTTACCAAATAACTTTTTTTGATCTTCTGCTGAAAGACCTGGTCCATTATCCCTTACACGAATTTCAACTGTTTCACTTTCTTGCTTATCAACCACTTCAACGGTAATCTCAGAGTTGAATGGTGAATATTTAACAGCATTAGAAAGTAAGTTGTCAATAGCTTGCCTGAGTAACTGCATATCTGCTCGTACAAAAGCTTGTTCGGGAGTAATGCAATTAATTTTAATTCCTTTGGGCTTTGCATTCTGTTTGCAGTTTTTTACTAAATGTCGGATAAGCTGTGCAGAATCTATTGAAGCAAAGACAAGCTCGATACCGCCGCTTTCAAATTTATTACTATCCAAAAGATTAGAAATTAAATCAAACATTGCTTGCGCAGAATACCGGAGCATTTCGCCAAATTCAATAATTTCTTCGGGTAAACAACTGCCTGATTTCATTGAATTGGCAATATACAAAATACCCGTAAGCGGATTTTTCAAATCATGGGCGGCAATAGCCAAAAAACCGTCTTTTTCGTCATTCAACTCCTTGAGTTTTTGATTTGTAACACTCATCTCAATGTTTTTAATCTGCTCAATTTCAGCTTCTTTTTTATGAGTTTCAACCAGATGAATGATTGTCATTTTCTGCAATTTATCAGACGCTTCCTGCGTATAAACTTCCTCTTTGAATTTCATGTATAACTCATGGTGATACAATGCTTTTGAATACTCATCAAGTTTCTTATAAACAGAATAGAGACCTTCATGAATTTCAAACAAACGATGTTTTGCCTCAATTGGTCCGGCTATTTCAAGAGCTTGCAGCCAACATTGTATAGACAAATCATAGTTGTCTATTTTATAATATGCTTCAGCAAGATTACAAAATGTATTAGCAATTATATCTTTATTAAGCCCCCCAATTTGTTGATGAATTCCAAGTGCCTTAGCAAGATGTTCTATTGCAACAGGATACTCTCCCATTGAACCGTATAGCGCTCCAAGATTGTTCAGTGCAAGTGCTTCAAATTCCAGCATTCCTTCCTTTTGATATAAATCCAGCGCTTGCATAAAATAATCAAGAGATTTATCATACTGCTTTGTACTCAGATATACCGAACCTATATTTTGTAAGCACTGCCCTTTAATTCGATTTCTGGTTTCGTCACCATTCAGTAGCTCTATAATTTTGAACAAGTTCGAAAGAGCAAGTTCATAATTGCCCATTTGCCTGTAAACTTCACCGAGAGCATTATAATATAAATAGGTTAATTCACTTTTTACATCAGTGTTTTTGGTTATGCAGTTTGAAATGTTTTCGAGTGCTTTGGAATAATCACCTACGTAATAATAAACAATTCCTAAGTTGTATAACGATCTGCATTCTTGTGTTTTGTCATTGTTCAACAGTGCAATTTGCAATGATTCCGAGTGCAGTTCAATAGCTTTAGAATAATCCCCTGTTTTGGTAAAGAAATTCCCACTTGCTGTCAGTATGTTGAACAAATCTCTTCTATTTTCATAAGTCTCGAGGATTTCTTGTATAATTTTGATATACTTAAATCCTTGATCATAAATAGAGTGTATAGTACAAAAATGTAGTACATCTCCCAAAGCATCCAGTTTTTGAGATACTGCTGTAGAATTCTCGACCTTTTCAATCAATGTCAGTAATTCCGGTGCCATGAACAAGATTAATTATATTGTATTTAGTTTCCGAGCAACGATTTTACTATCGTTTGAACTATAGTCCCATCAGCTTTTCCACGCAATTCTTTCATAGATGCACCAATTACTTTACCGAAATCTTTAGAACTTGAGGCACCTGTTTCAGCAATAACTCGTTCAACTATTGTTCTAATTTCGCTTTCATCCATTTGCTTCGGCAAAAATTCTTCGAGAATTGTCAGTTCTTCCTGTTCTTTTTCTGCAGCTTCCGTACGACCGTGTGTTTTGTATATCTCAATTGAATCTTTTCTTTTTTTTGCCAGCTTTTGCACAATCTTTACTTCATCTTCTTCTGTCATCGGTTTTCCGATACCGCTTGTATTAAATTCTAAGATTGCAGCTCTAATTGAACGTACAGTGTCAAGACGAACTTTATCACCGGATTTCATCGCAGCTTTCATTTGCTCAGCAATTGTTTGCTCTAGACTCATAATTATTTTTCCTTTGCTTATTCTGAAATTTATTTGAACTGTTTATATTTAATTGACTTCAACTGTGTGTTTGGATTGCATATAACAAACTAATTTACCTGTAATTTTCTACTAAAATAAACATTCTGTCTCTGACAATCTGCATGAACAATTTCTTCATACATCAAAATCAATTGCGTAGCATGAATTAGAATCCTCAGAGTTTTCAGAGAATATTGCTAATGTTCAAGAACAACACGTTCGGGCTTTGAGATTGGGAATCCTAGAAAGCGTTCGGCAATAACGGGAAATAATGGTGTACTGTCAGTTAAGTAAAAACTAATATATGGCAAAGACCCTGTCGGGTTTTTGGGTGCTAAAATATTCATGGCGGAAAGTCTTTTTTTAGCTTCTATTGCTGCGTATTCTCCACAATCAATGAGGGTAACATCAGGAAGCTGCCGTTGAATAAGAGGAGATAACAATGGATAATGGGTACACCCTAGAACAAGTGTATCAATTCCTGCCTCAAGCAATGGAGCTAAATATTCTTTTACAATCAGTTCGGCACTCGGATGAAAATGAAATCCCTCTTCAGCGAGTGGAACAAATAATGGACACGCTTTGCCGGTAACCTCAATTTTTTTATCTGTTTGGAATTCAGCCAGAGTTTGAGGGTAAGCATTGCTCCCTATTGTAGCTCGAGTTCCAATGACCCCTATCTTTCCATTTATAGATTTTGCTATGGCAGCGTTTGCAGCAGGAATAATCATCCCGATAACCGGCACAGTACTCATCGCCTCAGCTTGTTTTAGTGCAATTGCTGAAGCGGTATTGCACGCAATAACAATCAATTTAGCATCCAAACTTAATAAAAACCGTACTGCTTGTTCTGTATATTCTCGTATCGTCTCCTCCGATTTGTTTCCATAAGGAACGCGCGCAGTATCTCCAAGATATATGTAGTGTTCGTTCGGTAAAATTCGCTGTAAATGACGAAGAACACTTAGTCCGCCTACACCCGAATCAAATACCCCTATCGGTTTCGATGTTTTATTCATTACCCGCCATTCCATCCGTTATAATATCCATATCAATTATATTTATTTTTCAATAATTACCGGCAGAACTTTAACGTTATTTTGAATATGAATCAAAATATAGTACATACCGGAAGTAATAGTATCAGTAGTAAAGGTGAACTTTCCTTCCATCTCAAAATTCATCTGTTTAGCTCGATTAGTAACCTCAAATATTGAAGCTCTCAGTTGTGTACCAAACATATCGTGAAGCGTAGCTGACGGTTGTGTTTGGTAAATTGATTCATCACCAACAGCAGAAAAATTTACTTGAATCTGATTTGACGCTGTTGGCTGCGGAAAAGGTTTGGAAACATAATAGTTCTGACCTAACTCATAGACAACACCTCGAACAGGAATATCACATTGTGAGTTGCTGTTAATGATATATGGCTTCCCTTTAGCGCGCAAAGCTACCCTAATATCCGAACATGTATCAGGCAAAATGAGCGTATCCGTCTGGATTAACGTATCAACCGGAGCATAGCAAATCTTCAGGGGAACAGTTCCTCCTGCTGGAATCGAAACCGGAAGCTGACTTTGCGGGATTGAAAAGAGCATATTCCTCACAAGAAAGGGGGCTTCAATATAATACGTCAGTGAATCATTGCGGTTATGGAGAATAACATCTTGACAGCTACGCTCTTTGAGAGTCACTGATTCAAAATCAAATGTATTATCCGTGAGTACCGATAGAATTTCGATTTTGTTTTTTGCATCTAAAGCCCTAACATTAACAAATTCTGACATTCCATAACAACCATTAGAGTCCTTAACCGTAACAGTTATCAATCCACCTTCCTTAATGTAAAATTTTGAGAGTGTTTCTCCGTTAGACCATTTGTACTCAACAAAGCCATCGGGTGCATTGAGCAGTAAACTGTCACCAATGCAAAAAGTAAAATTACGAAGAGCAGTAATATTGGGCTTTATTGCGGGAACAGCAATTAAAGCAAGTGAAGATGACTCTCCGATACAACCATTTTCATCAATAACGATAACACTATATGCCCCGGGCAAAGCAACTCTTATTGAAGGTGTTGTATCGCCTGTTGACCATTTATAACTTCGATAAGATTCATTAACTGTAAGAGTCAGAGTATCTCCGTCACATATAACCGGCTTCGGGCGATTTATCTTAACTATTGGTGGTGTTTTATTATAGAGAGTTACAAAAACCGAATCGAACGCTTCTTTACATGTATTTTTATCGTAAGCAAGTACTCGATGAACACCGGCTTCTTTTACCCAGATTTTCTGCCCGGTTGCACCATTCGACCACTTATATTCAGTAAATCCGTCTGATGCTTCGAGTGATACACTGTCACCTTCACAGAAAGTAAGTGGCTTACCGGCAGTTATTTGTACTTTTGGCGGGTCTATGAAATTAGTTTGATAGACGCCATCTCCTACTGCCCATCCGTTTGAATCTGTCGCAAACCACACATCGTCTAAGTTTACCCCCTTGTCAATTCCACAGTTCCTGTTTTGCCAACTTACTCCTGCGTCACTAGTATAATAGACACAAGCATCATTACCTACACCCCATCCGGATATTTCGTTAATAAGAAAAGTACCAAACATCGAACGATTTGTTTGGAATCTACCCCATGATTTACCGAGGTCGGTCGAAAATCGCAACTCCCCTTGATTTGCTCCTGTGCCAGTACAATCGTCACCGGAGGTTGGTACAAGAAATGAATTGTTAATATTGGTGATTTCTTCTTGCCAATAATTTGGTCCAGTAGAGCAAAGATATGACCATGTCCTTCCGCCATCATTGGTTCTCCAAATAACCCCGCTACTTGAACCATATCCAAGTCCGTCTTGGGAATATAACATTACATCTGACATTCCACTATTGGAAACATTACCGAAAAACGGAACCCAATTTATCCCACCATCAACTGTACGTAAAAAAGTTTGTCCTGTAAAGTCGCATCCGTCCGCAACAACCAATCCAACATTTTGATTTATAAAGAAACATCCCCACATTGAATTCCCACCGCTCTGAGGAGTAATATTTCTCCATGATACTCCACCGTCAATTGACTTATAAATTCCATTTGTACCTGAAGTATATCCGATCAAAGGAGTAACAAAATGAACACTTTCTAATCTACCATTTCTTCCTGCGTTTGACCCTTGCCATGTCTTTCCGCCATCAGTGGTTCTAATAACATAACCTACATCGTTGGTTTGTAAACTACTAACACCGGATATCCAGCCAAGCTGCGGGTTTGAGGGTAAGAAAAAAACATCAAGATAATATCCTGCGTCGTAAGGTGGAGGAATATTGGTGATTTTTTTCCATTGTGCCGATACAGGATTCGATGCAGAAAACACAAGTATTATGTTTAATAACCACATCAAACAAAATCGTCTCAATTGTATATTCATAATAACACCTTGCAAGATTGGCGATTAACTAATGAACAGCGATGGCTAAATTTATTTATTTTACTTATTTACGGTATGTCCGACTTTTCTTTGCTATACTTTATTGTAAAAACAGCGTACAAACAAATTGAAAGAATTATACCCGGAATCATTGGCTCAACTGACGATAAACACACTTGGAGAGTGTTCGGCAATATCGTAATACTAGTAAACAACATCCAAATACCCGATAACATTGACGACGAAACCATAATCCAAATTGCTCCGAGAGGTAACAGTACTTTTTTTTGTGAGAAACTCGCCATTAACGGAATCAATAACCCCGGTACTGCAATAGACGCTGTTTTGTAAATAAGTTGCACAGCAGAAGGCAAAAGTATTGCCATTGTTATACCCAATATCGAAGCTACTCCAAGACCAATACGAGTATAATATTCTGTAGATTTATTTCTCCGTACAATTTTAGAAATTATATCATTGCCGATTGTTACCCCGGCTAAAAATGCGTAGCTGTGCAGACTGGACATTACAGTTGCCAAGAGTGATGCTACAAATATTCCCTTCCATACTGCCGGTAATATTTGTTCGCCTAATGCAGGAAACGACATAATCGGCTCTACATTTAAATGTACGCGAGCATACAGTCCCGAAGTAATAGTCAAAAAATCGAAAAGTACCCAAAACAGAACTGAAACAAGGATACCTTTTTTGGCAACGGATGGCGTTGATGCTGCTGCTGAACGTTGATGGAAACTCGGATCAATAAAAGTTTGAAGGGAAATAATAAACCATGTCAGAATTATCTGCCAGTTGTTTCCTCCGCTTAATGAAAGATGCGAATCCGGTAACGCAGCAGTCATCGTTGAGATTGAACCGTATTTCAATATTGCAAAAATCAACAATGCCCCAAAACCTACATACATCAAAACAAATTGAAACGCATTTGTCGCCACATCAGATCTAAATCCACCGGTAAACAAATAGACAACGGATACAAATGCACCGAAAACTATGCATACAGAAAGCTCCATTCCGGTAATCATCTGTAATAGAACTCCAAGCATAAGAATGTATGCTGCAGGAATGGTAATTATCAGAACCAAAAGTGAAGCAACACGTCCCGCAACTTTACCAAATTTCATTGCAACCTGCTCAGGAATTGATTCTGCCTTTGATTTTCTTACTTTTCCTGCAATAAACAAAGCAAATAAAGTAGCTGCACAATAATATGGTAAGCCCATACATATCCATGCTACAATCCCCTGTGAATACACAAACTCACCTATACCTAGAATTAAACCGTACCATGTAGCTACTAAGGTGGCTACAAAAAGGGGTAGTGTGAGTTGTCGTCCGGCTAATATAAAATCATACGTTCTATTTGTTTTTTTTTTCTTGGATTTGTATGTAAGGAAACCTATTGCAATAACAGCTAAAAAATAGATGACAATAATTACTATATCTATAAACGATAAATTCATAGGCAAATTTCTCAAATACCGCATTTTCAAAAATTCTCTTCCACGAAATTACCGCTTCTTCTGTATTTTTGCCTCATAATTTCAGATGTTTGTTTTTTTAAAGTTTCAAAATGACACAAACTCTTCAAAATCGTAGTATGATTAGTGTGTGGTTACAGGCAATACGTGCGTTTTCATTTACAGCATCAATGGTTCCTGTTGTTGTCGGTGCAATGTTGGCACTTTCATTTGACGGTGCTAAACGCTGGGAGCTTTTTCCGCTTGTAATTTTGTGCTCACTTTTGATGCACGCCGGAACAAATCTTGTGAGTGATTACTATGACTTCAAAAAAGGTGTGGATTCGGAAGATGCCTTAGGAGGAAGTGGAGTACTGGTCGGAAAACTTCTCGAACCGAATAAAGTTCTGATTGGAGGAATACTTTGCTTTGCACTGTGTTTTATACTCGGATTGTTGTTTGTACAGATCAGAGGTATTACTATGCTGTATCTGGGTTTAATAGGCATTTTAGGCGGCTATTTCTACTCCGGTGGTATTAGTTATAAATTTCTTGCTCTCGGTGATATTATCGTTTTTTGGCTTATGGGTCCTCTTATGGTAATAGGTTCGTATTTTGTTATAACAGGCGATTTCAACACAAATGTTGCATTGGTTTCGATGCCAATAGGATTTTTGGTAACAGCAATTCTCCATGCGAATAATTTACGTGATATTCGCCACGATTCAGCGGCAAATGTGAGAACTGTTGCTAATATTATTGGATTGGACGGCTCAAAAATTCAATACTATTTTCTGATAGTTGCTGCTTATCTCAGTGTATTTGTTATGATTGCTGCTGATATTATTCCCCTTTGGACCTTACTGGTTTTACTAAGTATTCCGCCCGCCATTAAAAATATTAAGACGGTTTCTAAGGCAAGTTTGGAACGTACATCCGAAATAGCAATGATTGATATTCAAACGGCTCAGCATCATTTTTTGTTTGGTATGCTACTTATAATTGGATTATTGATTGGAGCTTTACTTAAATAAATGAAATATGAAAAATTTCTACTTAGGAATTAGTATTGCTGCTTTGCTTTGGTTTATGATGTTTTCACCGTTTCCTGAACTTGCACATATCATTCACACTCAGTATTTTTGGTATGCAATGACGTTTTCAACTGTGTTTCTTTCTTTTTTTTCATTATTACAACAAAAAAAGAACCTTAAAGAGTTATTTAAGTTTGAATGGAAATTTGTGTTTATCGGGGTTGGTCATGCAATAATTCTCTATGGTATGTCTCGACTTGGAGTGTACCTTATGACAGAAGTATTTACAAGTGTACGACCGCAAATCGAGGCAATTTACCTCACCCGTACTCAGCTTTCACCTCTGGTTATTGCACCATTGCTTTTTTTTCTAATTGCACCTGCCGAAGAGATTTTTTGGAGGGGGTTTGTCCAACACCGTCTAATGGGTAAGTTTGGTTTATGGCGAGGTACATTGATTACAGTTATTCTCTATGGAGGTGTACATATATGGGCTATGAATCCAATGCTTTTGGTTGCTGCGGTAGTGCTGGGTGCTCATTGGGGGTTTGTGTTTCGTCGCTTTGGTTCACTTGTACCCGGTATTATTTCTCATGCACTTTGGGATACTACTATTTTTGTGTTGCTTCCGGTTACATTCTAAAAACGAAAATTAAGGTGATACTGCTGCAACGATAGGTTCGACCAAACAAAGAAGGGTGTTTTTATCAACTACTTTGCCTTCTTGAACAACAACATTGGCAATTCGTCCACTGACAGGAGATTTAATTGAATTTTCCATTTTCATTGCCTCCAGTACAAAAAGGGTCTCCCCTTTTTTAACATTTTGACCGTTGGATATATTGACAGATTTGATTAATCCAGGCATTGGTGCCGGGATTTTAGAAACGGATGATTTACCGGCTTTCCCGGAAAGTAGTATTTGATTGTAATAATTCTCCTTTTCGGATAATACTTCCATCGGGTAGCTATAGCCGCAGTAGGAAACTATGAGTTGTCCTTTAGTATCAAGTTTTACTACCATAGAATTTATCGTTCCGTCGGCAGCAGTAAGATTAACTACAAACGGATATTCTTGCTCAACTGAATATTCAATTTCTACTCCGGAAACGATTGCTGAATTTTCACTAATTGTAACCTGAAGTGGGTTTTCCGAATCAAATAATTCACTGCTAACGAATTGATTAATAGGCATATTAGAAAAAATTTTGTATTTATTTTTGTAGTTTTCTTTTCTGAAAATTATGCAAATTCCAAGAATTACCCAATGAAAGATGATATAACAGCAAAAAAAACGCGACTTGACTTTGAAGAACGTGTGTTTCAAATCGTCATGCAAATCCCATTTGGAAGAGTAACCACCTATGGTCATATTGCTGCTGCGCTTGGGGCTAGGCGTTCTTCGAGGATGGTCGGGTATGCACTCAATTCAGTCAAAAACAGGGTTATGATTCCCTGTCATCGAGTTATTAACCGTAATGGTGAACTGAGCGGTAAGTTGCATTTTGCTACACCAACTTTAATGCGAGAACTTCTCGAAGCTGAGGGTATTGAATTTATCGGTGAGGCAGTAAATTTATCAAAACACTTATGGATTCCTGAGATTGAATGAGTAATACCCGCTTATAACTTCATTCTAAGAATTTTTGTGTAATTTTAGCCAATCCTTCGACAATTTTAACTAATTCCATATTTTCATTTCTTATCGTATGACTTATAATACTCTATTAACTTCTACAATTGACGGTGTACTGACAATTACAATGAACCGTCCTGATGTCTTTAATGCTTGTAATGAAGAGTTGACACTCGAGTTGCAATCAGCGTTCTCTGATGATGCGAATGATGATTCGGTTCGTTGTGTTGTGCTGACCGGTGCAGGTAAAGCATTTTGTTCGGGTCAGGACTTAAAGGATGCTCCATCTGGAGGCGGTAAACGGAGTTTGCAAGATTCGCTTGAACGTCGTTACAATCCGATTATCAGGGCAATTCGTGATCTGCCTAAGCCCGTAATTGCAGGTATTAATGGTGTCGCTGCCGGTGCCGGACTGTCGCTGGCTCTTGCTTGCGATATGAGAATTATGAGCAGTGCAGCACGTCTCGTAGAGGCGTTTATTGGAATTGCACTGGTACCTGATTCAGGAGCTACATACTACTATCCCCGTATGCTTGGCTATGCTAAAGCATTTGAATTTGCAACCTTGAATAAACCTATGAGTGCAGATGATGCGCTTCAGTGCGGTATGGTAAATCATGTTTTTCATCCACAAGCATTCAGTGAATCATTGAATGCTATCGCTCTCGAGTATGCTCAAGGACCAACACAAAGTTATGGTTTTGTCAAGAAAATGCTTGCCAAAGGAATGACTGCAACACTCGATGAAATGCTCGATATGGAAGTAGATTATCAGCAACAAGCAGGAAATTCATCTGATTATACAGAAGGTGTAACTGCTTTTATTGAGAAAAGAAAACCCAAATTTTCAGGAAAGTAAGGTTGCCAAGTCATGTTAGGTCTATGATTAAATACTAAATTTTGACAAAAAAATACGTATGTTTGATATATAATTATGTCCAAATCTATCCAAGTAGTTTTATGAAATATTTCTTTACTGTTTTGTTTTTAATGCTTTCTTTCACCGCTAGCCGGATTTATTCTCAGGGTACACCTATTTGGCTAAACTCTGCCGGAAATTCTGAAGGTGATAATGCTGGACGTACAATTGCTTTAGACAGTGCAGGTAATTCGTATGTTATCAGTTCATTTACGGGTAAAATTAAATTCGGTCCAATCGAGCTTACAAGTAAAGGTGCAAAGGATATACTTATCATTAGTTATAAACCTGACGGAAGTGTAGCATGGGCGAAAAATTTTGGAGGGCTTGATGATGACGAACCCAAATCAATAGTATGCAATGAAGTAGGTACTCTTTCTATTTGCGGTACATTTACCGGGAATGTAGATTTTGGAGGAGGGCTAATAAAAACTTCCGGAGCATTTGACGGTTTTATTCTACGGTTATCGCCAAGCGGTGAATTCATTTATGCAAAGAAAATTGGCGGACCTTCCGATGATCTTGTAAATGGGATTGCAGTTGATGAAAGTGGTAATAGTTATGTTGTAGGTACATTTTCTGATACACTTGGCTTTCCCGGAAGTAATGTTCCAACTCTTCAAGCAACAGCAGGAACAGATGTTTTTCTGATAAAGTATTCAAATACCGGAGTTCCTAAGTGGGCTAAACGTGCCGGTGGTGTTTCATATCAAGAGGGTTTGAGTATTGTGTATGACAAGCACGGCTTTGTAAATATTGCCGGATCATTCTTTACTAAAATTGAATTTCCGGGAGGTTCTGCGACCGACCTAACCAGCACCGGGAATTATGACATTTTTATTGCACAGTACGACACAAGCGGTATTCCTCGTTGGTCTCAGAGAATAGGAGGCGGTAATGATGATCAGCCACGCGGTTTAGCTGTAAGTGATTCAGGAATGGTATACCTTACCGGCACATATACAGGTCTGGCTGGGTTTTCAGGCAGTACGATTACTTTGAGCAAAGGCGGAATGTTCATTGTTCAATACACAATAGACGGCATACCTCAATGGGCGAACAGGGTTGGTAACAACTCATCAGATATAGGTAATGCAGTTGCAGTTGATAAAAATGGTAATGTTTTTGTAGTCGGTGATTTTTATGGCATTACCAATTTTAATTTGTCAAATGTTCCTGATATCACAAGTGCCGGTAAAGCTGATATGATACTCGCTTGTTACAACACTTCGGGCTTAATATTATGGGCGATGCGCGCCGGAGGAGCAGAGATTGATAATGGTAATTCAATAGCTGTTAACATACAAGGTGATCTTTTCATTACAGGTAGTTACCGTGAAACAGCTGATTTCTCGGGTGGTACACTTGCTGACATTACCAGTTCCGGCGGAAGTGATGTATTCACGATTCGATACAATATTCCTAAATTTTCTGTTATCGGATTTGTTTCTTTAAATGGCTCTCCATTTGAAGGTGTAACAATTACTGACGGAACTCGGACATCGGTAACAGGTCAAGGCGGACTCTTCGAACTCAAAAATGTTCCAAACGGTACTTATACAGTAGTCCCTTCAAAACTTGGATATGAATTTCTTCCAGTTTCCCAGCAAGTAACAGTCAAGGATATTACTCCCCAATCAGTAATTTTTGCTGCTCAATTTGTACTGTTACCTCCTGTTTTAGTGATGCCTCCAAATGAAGCAACAAAAGTCCCTGTTTCAGCTGGACTGGAATGGCAAGCTACAGTAGGTGCTACGCTTTATCATCTCCAAATAAGTACATTGCCTGTATTCACTACAGTAATATTAGATGACAGTACACTTACAACCCTCACAACTGCTGCAAACAATCTCGATGTTGCTACAGATTACTTTTGGAGAGTTCGTGCTTCTGATGGGACGCATTGGAGTGCATGGTCAGAAGTTAGGAGATTTGTAACTGCAGAAGCAATTCCCGGTCAGGTGCTGCTAAATTCTCCTCAGAATCAATCAACAGCGCAGCCGACCGACCCATTATTTACATGGAAAGTTCTTGAAAATGCAGCTAATTATCATTTCCAATTATCAATAGCTTCGGATTTTACTGCATTGCATCGTGATGATTCTTCGATTACTGCAACAGCAAAAATCGTAAGCGGATTGGAATTGAATAAACGTTATTATTGGAGAGTACGAGGATTTGTAGAAGGTGTTTGGGGGGCATGGTCTGATGTATGGAATTTTCAAACAAAGATTACTGATGCAGTGGAAGAATCTACTGATAATCTCTACCCCATTGAACTGAAAGTCTTCCCATCAATAGTTACAGATGGTAATCGCTTATCGGTTACATATCCATCACATTCTGTAGGAAATCTAACAATAGTCTCAATTTTAGGCGAGAAGAAATTTGAAAGCATTTCTAAAGAGACAAATGGTAGAATGGAAATTGATGTTTCCAACTGGACATCAGGTATGTATCATGCCATATTCAAAATTGGTAAGAGAACAGCATCGTCATCGTTTATGATTCTAAAGTAAGTTTCCGTGAAATTACACATACAATGGCAGTAAGGAATCTAACTTTGCTGCCATTTTTAGTTTGCAATGTAAACTTTTCAGTTAGTAATGCGACAAAATAAATTGCTAAATTCTGCCCTGTCATTCTGAGTTCCAGATAGTCGCCGAGCCGCCTACAAAACAATACAATGACATAAAAAATAAGACAGTTGCCTTCTGTCATTCTGAAGGAGTCTT
>CAZGNO010000005.1:23413-80361 GCA_964527785.1 uncultured Chitinophagaceae bacterium | reverse complement strand
TCAGTCGAAGACTCCTTCAGAATGACAGAAGGCAACTGTCTTATTTTTTATGTCACTGTATTATTTTGTAGGCGGCTCGGCGACTATCTGGAACTCAGCATAACAAACAAGCTCAAGTCACACAGAGCCCACGTTGTTCAATTACTTGCCAAATTATGGATATTAGTTACAACGATTATTTTTAACTAAGCACTTAGTTAGGAATAATTAAGTATTCGGAAGAGTCAAATTCGGTTTATCATATATTTGCAAAAGAACCCTTTGTACATCGAAATATACAAAGGGTTTTTACTTGTGCTTCCTGAGGGACTCGAACCCTCGGCCCATTGATTAAGAGTTTTCAGGCGCGAAAAATATTAAATTCAATAAAAATAAGTAACTTATAGAAATTTCAGAAACTTAGATTTTTATAAAAAATGTACTTTTACGTACTTCTGCGTAATTCTATATATTCTTATAGGTACAGTTTGGGTACAATTGCAATTTACGTAAGTGCTTTTTCTACAATGTTCCTATCTGTGGTGCTGTACCTGCTTTTGCAATGCTTTTTTCAACGATAGATTCTAATCTTTGTGCGTTTTTTGCCTTGTAATGTTCGAGTGTTGTTTTGATGTCGCGATGTCTCATTATATCTTTCACATCGGCAATCGAAACATTCTCTTCAAAAAGATTTGTTGCAAATGTACGGCGAATTGCATGAAACGCACGATCTTTCTTATCAATGTTTAGTTTTTTCATAGCGGCATTCAAACGTCTTACAAGACGGGACTGAGTTCCAACACCCCAACGAAACACTTTTTCCCCATGATCGCATTCTTTCAACTTTTTTAGAATTTCTACGACCACTGATGAGATAGGAATATAATCATCCTCATATTTCAAAGTTTTGTTTGCATACCGAATACGACGAGTCTTGAGATCAACTTGTGACCATAACAACTCCAATGTTTCACCGATACGCCCTCCAGTGTGCCAAAGGAGCAGTAAAAGCAGTGCAAATTCATTTGCTACATTTCGGGATATTTCTGTTGGAGCTTCCTTCGCTTCTTTTAAGAAATGAGAAACAAGCAATTCAAATTCAAATTTTTCAAACGGTATAATTTCTTTTTTACTTTCTTTTTTCTTACTTACCTTCCGTTCCGAAATTAGCTTTTCGGGGTATTTGCGAATCCATTCTTTCTTAAAGCAATAATTTATGAAAACAGAATAATGCCGGAGATAGTTAGTGATTGTACTTTGTTTTACTTTGTCAGCGTAATTCGTGGTAAAAGTTATCACCTCGCTGTCTATACGTTCATGAGTAAGATTAAAATCAACAGGGTTTATCGTTTCGTATGCAGTCTTATATAAATGAATTGTTGCTTTCGACAATCCTTTACAGTGATCTTTCTCAAATTCTTTGAAAGCTTCAGAAATCTTCTTAGCTTGAAACGGCAGTTGGTTATAGTTGATATAATTGAAGTGCATTGTATTGAGCATTTCGGCTGCAATCTTACGCCCTTGGGGGGTATCGTCTATTCCTATAGAATAATGCACCCCCCTATACTTTATTGTCAGCTTTTCAGTACCTTCTTTTGTGAAAATAGATCCGGGTACAATTTGCTTACGCTTTGCCATTGGTCATTTTGTGTGTTAGTATTATTCAATTTTCTTATCCAAAAGGATAATAGAGTTTATCTATTAGGGTACAACGACCAAAATTCTTGCTCATCAGACATAGTAACGGACAAAAACTCAACCCATTCCTGAGTATAACCATAGTTTTCGTTTAAAACATCGTATAAACAATATAGTGCATTGGTTTCACCCGGATTTTCACTACCTTTTGGGGGACGTACATTGTATTTCTTAAAACATCTTGTATGAGCATCTTGAGTAAAATTGACGGGTACATTATTTGCCTGAAAATGCTGCTGTACCATCGTAACTACTTGTTTCGGTTTAAGAAGATTAGGATTTACTACTGGATAAGGCACGGGTTTTTCGATTTGTACTGCAACTTTTTCAAGTGTACCTATGAGCTTTAATGTAGGAGCACCTTCCTTTTCATCAAAATGCCCTTCGTTGATGAACTTTAGACTTGGTAATAAGTTTTCATCAATATAAAAATTCCCATTGTGACCTTTAATTTCCCCATCTTGCAAATTAAGAAGGGCAATATTATCTAACCCTACTTTCCCGATTTTTTCAAATAAATTCAACCATTTTTCTTTTTCTTTTTCACGCTCTCGATTAAGAAGAAAAATCAAATCCTCCGGTTTTATTTCGTCTGTTTTTCCACGATCCCTTTTATAAATTGCATTTAATCTCAATATATTTTTAGAATCTATTTTCTTACAAATTACCGGCTTGTAAGTTGATTCATATATTCTAATAACTCCTAAAGTCATTTCTTGGCTATTTACTATAATAGTAAAATCATCTAATTCAAAATTTATCTCAGGATAATAATGATTTTGTAGAAAAGTTGTAATATCTTTCGGATCAAGATCTCTCCACCTTGAATCTACTCCAATAGGAACACGAGGACTGTTTTCTACACCATAAACAACATATCCGCCATTGCCATTTGCATATCCAGCAATAGTTCTTGATGTCTTTGTAAATGATTCCGAACCCGGTCTATGAAAAGATTCCTTAAATTCCAAGCATTCAGATTCTCTATTTTTAATATGTCCTTTGTGGTTACATTCAAGTAAAAGTTCTTTCATAATACCTCAAACGTATTTTTGCCATTGTACTCTATTTATTGGTTTTAGTAATAGAAGTGATATATCCGCCTGTACCGATTGATCCCTCTTCACAGTTCATTATATACGTTGCTTCGCAATATGCCTTTACGGAATAGAAGTTGTCACTACTAAGTATGCCTGTATCTTCTTTCATTGTATAGAGAAAGTTGTATTTTGTAATACGTTTGCGATTGTTCTTTTCGTAGTGAGTTTCTTTGTCAATATAATTTGCTGAAACTACAGTTACGAACTTGTTTTTCTTCTTAAACTCTAATTCAACTGTACCTTGAACTACTTGCGATGGCTCGTTCTTATCTAAGTTTTTCTCCCAATACTCATCAACAATTTCTTTTGCTTTCGATTCTATTCTTGCAAGCATTTCTGTTGATTTGGTATTTGCGTACTGTTTTCCTTCCTCAGTAGTAACAAGAGAGCTTAGTTTATTAATGCGACGCTCAGTTGAACAATACTCGTCAGGAGTGCTAACTAAAATATTGATCAATGCCGCTTGTTCATCTATTCTTTTCAACTCTTCTGATTTTTCTTTAGGACCGGAAACCAACCCTTTTTCGGCTGTCTGAGACTGTTGTTGACCGGCTTCTACTTTTTGGTCATTTGCCTTACCACAGCTCCATAACATTACAGAGAGTAAGAGTACAAGTATTTTTAACATACAATGATTTGAAAAGTTAACAAATATGTAAAGTTTATTTCTTGGTTATCTTCAAAATCAGTACAATCTTACAACCTGCATCTCTAAACATCTCTAAACCGTAGTATCCTGCCTCAGTTCCTATTTTCCAGTCGTTTTTTAAGTCTGCATCAGCCCATGGGAAAGAAAATGCCTTGTCGAAAGGAACATCAGTATCCGAAACGAGTGAATTGTCCTCAGATATTTTACCAACCACTCGGAAGTTTGCACCGGAGGATTTGTTTAATTTGAAATCATAATCTCTTTTTACCGAAACCCATGCCGCATCACCGGCAGGAATAGTTTGATTTGTAGGTACTGAAATTCCTCCATTGATCAAGCTCTTATTATCTTGGTCAACTACATTCAGATTATAATAGAAATCACCATTACCAATTGGCTCACAATCATTGATAACGTAGAAGCCCTCTATATGCAAGCTGAAGTTTTGAAAATTGTCTGAGCTCTCAGTATATTCATTCACTGTATAATCTGTAGTTTCCCCTAGCTTGACTATGGAATTATCAGCAAGATTTTTTACCGTATAAGAAATAGGATAACCCGGAGAATCAGCAGAATAATTTGCTTCCTCATTGATAAAATCCACAATGGATTGTATCGAAGCTCCTGTTAATGCTTTTGCAGCTCCACCCGCCGAACCTCCAAGAATGATACCGTCGAACGTACTTTTCTCTACATCACTATTCTTGTTATAATTCCCTTTGCCATTGGCGACACCAAAAGCTCCGGTAACGGCTGTTTTCACATCATCCATACTTTTCTCACCTTTGTAGGTCATCTTTGCCATTAAAAGCCGACCGTATGTTACTGAGGCAACATAGCATAATGGATTACCGGTCGAAACTTTAGACTTCAAATCATTAATATCAACTGTACTTGCGAAATAATCTGATGGTTTTGAGGGTTCGTTTACCGACACTGTGTAGTATTCTTGTTTGAAAAAAATGTATATGTTCTTTTCCGTGCTACTGTTAGCGGTGTTGAAATTGCCGGAAGCAGAACCTACAAACCATTTTGCGCTCATTCCCAATTCCATACTTGCTTGCTCTTTAGAATATGCCTCTTGCTTTTGGAAAATCATGTTTGCTACTGAATTTCCTGTAACAGTTTTTAGGACAGTGCTGAGGGATGATGAATACTTTGCGTTGGAAGGATTTTCGATAGTAGCGTTACCGAATAATTTGTCACCACTTTTGGCGGTAATAGTAATAGGTGTGCGTGGTATATTGTCACCGATGGAATTCAGGATTCCGTTGGGAACTTCATTCCCCTGAACAATCGCACCCGCCCAAAGAGTATTTGCATTAGGATTGAAGGGAATAATATTATTATCAAGATTTTTTGCTAAACTCCATGAAGTTTTCTTTAGTTCATATTTCTTTCCGTTTTCCGTTATTGTTTCAGTTGTCTGAGCTGTTTGAACTTTCTTCTCGACGAGAGAAGTATTCTTTGTTCCTGCATCTCTAACCAAAGCATCTATATCTGCTGATGGTTTTGTTGTATCGGTCGGGTTTTCAGTACAAGAGTATAGAATTATACTCGAAATCAATAACAAGACGGTTAATGAACTTTTCATTCAGTTGTTTAGAAAGTTAATAAATATGTAAAGATTATTTTTTGTTTTCGTTATCTCGCCATCTATTTTCACCGGTTTGCTCTATTGGCTCTAAAAATTCCTTTAATGCCTCGGCCGCTTCATCATCGGGTAATTCGTCGGGATGCTCTTCGTTATTTGTGTTCATAGTTTTATCTCCTATAATTATAAAAAGTAAGTGTCAAGCACTTACTTGCATTAAGTATTGTTAGTTTTATCTCAAAGTTTTTCTTACCCTACGTTTTACTTCTTTAATAATACGTATTACAACCCCGCGTATCCTTGTTTCTTTAGTACAGGGAATGTCACTGTGCTTAGGGTTTTCAGGATGAAGAAACCACACGTCATTTTGTTTCATAATTCGCTTAACGGTCACATCATCACCATCAGTTTGCGCCACTACTATATCGCCGCTCTCAAACTCTACACCGGTTTCATACACTATAACATCACCTTCCTCAATATCTGCACCGGTCATTGAATCTCCACTGGCTATTGCAGCAAATGTTCCTCTTGGAAGTACATCGTTATATCTAAGTATTGTTTGAAGCTCATGTCCCACATAGGAAGGCATCCCATGAGCAAAGCGTGACAACAAAAGGGGTATTCCATGAGAATCATTTGAATCTTGGATATCCACGGATTTCATATCGTTTGATGACCTTACTTGATTGATTTCCTTTTTCACAATCTCTTCTACTTGATCAGAGGAAAGTATTGCAGGTATAGTTTTGCCCTCTTCGGAATCCGCAGTTCTCCCCGACTTTAGCCATTTAATATCACAGCCCAATTCCTTAAGTGTTTGCTCAAATTTATTACCTATTCCAATTTTCCCATTAGTGTACTGCACGAGTGTTTGTAAACTCATGCCCGCTTTTTTTGAAAATTCTGTTTTATTCTTAAAATTTTTAAGTATCCAACTTTCAAGACGTTGCGCTATTTCTTGCTTATCTTCCAAGTTAAAAACCTTAACTATTAGTAAAAAAAACTTGCATTGTAAGTTAAAAACATTTAGTTTTGCACCCGTCAAACTTACATGAGTTTAGCACCCTGCAAAACTACAAAGAATGACGGATATTTAATAGTTTATTTTAACTCCAAAGGGGATGTTTTAATGCTTGTTTTTAATACTGAAACAGATACTCCTGAGAATCCCCAAGAGGAAGCCACTACAGCCATAGTTGTAGATGCGGAATCGGGGGCGGTAAAGTCTCGAAAAGGAGTAGGAGGAAGACCACCTGCAAGTGATTTTGAAGTACGCGACCAAGAGTGTCATGTTTGGCTGAACATCAGTGAAGTTTCTATTGCGAGAGAGCTGATGGATATGCTTGGTCTTCCCAACACAGCCGAACTTTTCCGTACACTTCTCCAACAAGAAGCAGTTCGCCGGAAATCCGACCTAAAGAAGTTCCGTAAAGATCGCGTACCAATTGCTACAGCGGAAACGGAGCCGGAGGAAAATTCACAAACTACGGAATCGGGGAGCGATGATTACTCCATCTAAAAACCAACTTGTTCAGTGGTTGCAGCATATCAATGAGGCATTGAATCTCGTTGGCAGAAAGCGAATGACCAAAGATCAAGTGTACGCATTTGCCGTGCAACTTGAAGAACGCAACTACACTTTCGACCAATGTTACTACGCACAGATTTACTTCCTGTTTGGGAAATGGAGACACGAACACGCTTGCCTTTGCTACTTTTTTCCACTGAAAAAAGAGATTCAAGACATCGAATATTATGCGGATGTGGATACAAGTGGATTAAGACAGGATACCCTGTTGAATAACCTTGATTATATGTACCGACACCACATAGAAAAGATGGAAGCCCTCAACAGGAAAAACCTTCAGGAACAATTCCAAATATCTCCTGAACGCAACAACTAATTTTCTTCAATTATTACGGAATCGGGGACATGACACACAGCGAAGTATTTGAATTACATACAGCTTCAATACAGTTTATTTCTGTAGCTGTTACCCGTGAAGATTTTGAGAATTATCGCGCAAAAACCATTGGTGTTATGGAAGAGTATGTTGAATTGGTAAAGGCACATCCTCATCTCGACAACAAGCCAATTAGAAGATTAAAAGCTACAGTTGAGGGACTTCCTTCTTTTTTACAACCTGCTTTCATAGAATTCCAACGATGTAATGAAGGTAAGTTTAGAAAAAGGGGTATGATTAACAAAACCAATTTAAGGATAGAGTTTCTTAGAACTTGCGACACTATCATACCCTTACGTTTTATAAATGACTTTGTTAAGCCAATCGCAGTGAAACGTACAATGGATATTGATGGCGAACTCGTTGCAAAGGTTGAATCTTATGCCGAGTGGATGGAAAACGGTATGAATGCGAAAATTGTTCAATTGGCTACTAATTGGAACTTTGTTCTTATCCCCTTGGATAAAGATGGGAAGGTCACAACCCTTGACCCTGCAACAATTGAAATTAAAAAGGAATCTGCTTTTCCTATACTCCTATACTATATCCAATGTACTCCAGAATCTATTAAAGTACGAGAAAGGTTGTTCAAAAAATGAATGCTGATATAAAATTCACACGAATTAGCCACATCGCGACCACCGATACTCGGAAACAGTTCGAGATATGGAGAAAGTTAACCATAGCACAAGTTGCATCTTACGGCGAATTGGATCTTATTCCAATCAGTGATTTATCAATACCTTTCTATATCGTATTGGCTTTTTCTTATGTGTTCAATATAGTTTGGGTTCTGCCTTACTCACAAACTATTACAAGAAACAATGCCCTTGAATTCTTGCATATATGCGACACAATTATTCCCATTCAGTTTTCAAATGAAGGAGTTGGAATATGAGTGGGAAAGTTGTCGCAATTCAAACAGATATGACGAGTATCCAATTTAACCTTTGGTATCATCGGACATTGCAAATTGCTTCGTTAGGAATTGAGATGCAAACGAATATTCCTTTGCGAAGTGATTATAAGAGAGTTCTGAACAATCCGAAAGTTCAGTTCTTTGGAAACAATATACATCCTAATCTTATCAAAGTGGATATACACCAATTGGACTTACCGGACTTTTTACTACATCAATTCGCGTATTTGACGGCTGAATATAAAAACCAAAAATATTTACCGGTTGAAGTATTGGAAAAATTCCTGTACGAATGTTTGAGTATTATTCCCGTCACTTTTGCCGATGAAGCGAAACTCTTACCATTCCATTATAAGGGATTTGGGAACACTTCTTTAGAAGTCAAGTTAAAGCCCGCAATACCATGTGACCACTGTGGCAAACCGTTCATACCAAAACGCCCATGGAGTAAGTACTGCAAAGCCGGTTGTAAGGTAGGAGCGTATAAAGAACGGAATGGGATTCCAAACCCATACGCAAAGAAAACCGAAGGGAGTGTAACTCCATGAGTACCATACAATCCCTATCAACCAATATTACCCGTGCTGATTTTGAAAAATGGCAGGAAGTACAAAAGCAAAAAATTTTGAATCGTGCTCCTGCGAACGGCTACCATTTCCCGGTAAGTAATTTTACCTTGCCTGAATATTTGGAACCGGCATATAAAGTTTTTCTCAATGAATTTGAACTACCACTTACTATAGACATGATTCCCGTATCATATCTATTACTATTCATTGATACTTGCTTAGAGTGCATTCCTGTAACTTTCTCTGACGAAATGGCTCAGCCCATGATAGACCATGCGCTCAGGCAAATAGTGAAGTATGATATTACTGCACTTGGAGAAAAGATCATCACCATGATAAAAGGAGATAAAGAACTGCAATCAATCCTCAAAAACCATTTGGATATTGAGGACATAGCCGAACGCTCACACCCTACCGAAATACCAGCGACGAAAGGGCAAACAGTATGAGCTTCATTCTTTCCCTAACCACAAACGCCACTCGAAAAGAGTTCGAGAACTACAAGTTGCAAGTATTGGCGAAAATCGAAGACAGTCTAACAAAAGACTACCCTGATTTACTTGCTAAAATCGAGGAAACAATCACCGGTGATTATATCAAGTATGAAGAATTAAATATTCCTTTTTATTTATTGCCTTCATATCAGGTACTAAACGTTGAAAAGTATGTACGGTATATACCACATAGCTTCGTAAGATTGTTTTTAGAAAAGTGCGATGAAATAGTAGGAATTGTATTTTCTGACGATGTAGAAAAAACCGATGAAAATCTAAAATCAATTTTGCTCCAAGCAACTGAAATTATTGCCAATAGAGAATGCAAAGGTATTTCTTCGCAAGATCGTCGCGACTTTCTTTATCATACCGCAGTTAATCATTTACCTCTTATTGAAATAGTCAACTTATCAAATGCACTTGCTAATTGGCATACCTCCTTGTCATATCCAACACTTTATCCTAATACGAATCAGGATATTTCCAAAGAAACGGAGTGACCAATGGCAAAGAAAGCAGAACCAAAGACACCTCCAAAAGTTAAGAAGTCTGATAAATCTGATGCTCCAAAAGCAAAACGATTGCCCCGACACATTGAGGAATCACAATACATCACGGTTGACCAAATGCGCCAAATATTGAATATCAATATTCACAGAGTAAATGAATTGTTGGACAAAAGAGCATTTAGATGGTGTTGGGTAGGAGAACAGCGCAGGACAACACGCACAGAGCTTCACAGGTTCATGGAATGTACTCTTGACGGAAGCATTAGAGTTCCGGGATTTATTGACATTACACCGCCGTTGCAATATTTAGACGTTGCTTAAATAAGAATTTTAACTGTTTTTTTATTCAATTTTCAATGTGTTTTTTATGGCAACCATTTTTATTTTAATCATTTTAGGATGGATGTTGCACGGTATTAATCCTCCTTTAATTATTTGGATTTTGTTCGTAGCAGGTTGTCTTTCTTGGTGCATTTGCGCTGTATATAAAATGTTAATTGAAGAATAATATTTTTCAATTAATTCTATGAAAAAAATCGCTGAATATTTTTTGAATATCATTGCAGTTGCAATGATGCTATGCGTTGTGTACCTATGTTTCAAGCACGACGAAAAGCAATACATTCAATCACATACTATTTCCTCGAAAGGACGGTAGAAATTGGGTTTACTTCAAGCACTCAGACGTTTCACGGACAGCATTGCACGGAAACGAGCCAAGAAAAATCAACTTAAAAAGATGAAGGTAAATTCTACAATTTCATCTTCAGAGGATACGGCACATAATAAAAAGCGGAAAGCAAAACACGATTACGGCACTGATCCGCTGAGTAGGTTATTCCAAG
Organism: uncultured Chitinophagaceae bacterium; assembly: GCA_964527785.1. Taxonomy (GTDB): domain Bacteria; phylum Bacteroidota; class Ignavibacteria; order Kapaibacteriales; family UBA961; genus JADJXV01. The sequence goes on along the minus strand of CAZGNO010000005.1, from coordinate 70,038 downwards.
CAGGACTGTGGTACAGTCCCGAATATGGTAAACATTTTTACACTCACGGCAATGTTGCTCGTAGCAAACGCACGGCACAACGCCGGAGAAACATTCAACTTCATAAAGGATAATTTCCATGAAAAAGCCAATTATGACCGGTGCATTGGTTGTTGCCATCATCGCGTTTGGTTTGTCAGTTTTTAACGTTGTGAATGCTTTGGACTTCACGTATTTCTCAGCCAAAGCCCACGTTATGACTATCGAGGATTGCGAATACATTGCCTATACCGACCTGAAAGGGTACGGTTCGATAATCCACAAGGAAAACTGTAAATATTGCGCTCAGCGCAAAGTAAAGGAAAAGCAATGACAAGCCCCCAGCTGATGGACGCGATCATTGATCTTGCCGGTAAAGCAACCGAACGGGGTGATAATTCAACTGCATCCATTTTATATGTTCTTGCAGAAGCTCAGCAGGTTAACAAGGTTGAGGCACTTGCCGGAAGTGTTATGATTTTCAGACAGAACAATCTTCGTAATTGTTCTAAAATCAACGGCAAGGAAGTTAAAAACTTTTTTCCTCCACCATGTACAGACTCATTGGGAAATAGTGTTAAAAAAACTTTCCCAAATAACGTAACTATACTTCTTAGAGGAACGAAACCCGTATGAATACAAATATCTTCCACAAATTCTTTGTGGTTCTCTTTGGAGTGCTTGCGGCATTTTTCATTGCATACGCAACATATAACGCTGGCACTTTGGAAAGCAATTGGGCTTATGGTGTGGCGGTTTTATTAGTAGCGATTACTCTCTATGCTTCAATGGGAGTTAAGAACAATTGGAGGTTTTAATATGGATCATACCGATATAATTAAAATACGGTTGTTTTGTGGATACAACCAAGAAAAGCTCTCTTATTTATTAGGGTATTCACAAAGTGCTTTATCAAAAATTGAAGTAGGTACGAATCCATTAAACGATAAAACAAAAGCGGATTTATTGGATTTATTGAAAATTAAAAAAGCGGATAAAATTACTGCTTTTGAATTCAAAATAAACGCTTTCAATAATATTCGTAATAAAACTCTAATTAGCAATATGCACAAGGTAATAGGCATGTCTCTCCGGCAGTTTGCTAAAGCTACAAACCTTTCTTATCAGCTATTGCAAACAAGACGAAAAAAGAATTGGACTGAGGAAGAAACCATACGGGCAAATAAATACTTTTCTGAATGGATAGACGGTGAAATAAAGAACATTCAAGAGGAAATTGAATTTGTAAAAAATTTCGAGATTATTTAAGTAACTCTATGTCACAATTCAATTGGGAAGAATTAGCCAAGCCATTGATTCAAATGAATCTTCCTATCAGACATGAGCCGTATCAATATCATAATGGAATTGATACAAATAAATTTCAATCCATTTATCTGGAAAAGTTTTTCACGGGTAAAGAACATCAACCTCGTGAAGTAGTGATAATTACTCTCATCCATAATGATAATACAGAAACACAAATTGATTTATCAATGGAATTTTTGGATCGTTTTGTTAAAGCATTGCAATTGCTACAAATAGCGATTTATTAATTGAAATCCTAAGCTATGGATAAGGATAAAGCTCTCGAACTCGCAAGGAAACTAAACGAGCTTGCTAAAAGAGGTGAAGGCGGTGAGAAAATCAATGCTGAATCAATGTTGAAAAAAATCATGGAGAAACATGGTTTCACCATTGATGACATTGAAAAGAAGCCAAAAAGTTTTATACGACTCAGATATGATAATTCATTCAGAAATCAGTTTCGCCAAGAGGTTAATCAAGCCATTGATTGGGAAACAGATATTTCATGGGACGATGACGATACCGTAAAACTCCTTGCATCTTCAGCTACAAGATTCTCTATTTGGGACGATGGTGATACATCCGGTTGGAATATTTAATCAATAATTGAAAACTTAAACTTAGCACGGCTTACTCCTAATTAAGCATGCAGCCCCCCGATTCTCGCAGCCCCGTGCTAAGTTTTTATTTATATACGCAATGGGTTCTACTACAAAAGTATCAAACCGACCGGACAGCAGTTCAGCAGGTAATGGTATTCAGAAATACAAAGCGGTTGATCCTTTAAGCAGTTACGTTCCAAAGAAGCGTGTTGTAGTCCCAAAAGGTGATTTACGAAAAATGCACACAGTTAAATCAAAAGTGCATAGAGATCATATACCGTCTGAATTTACTGTAATTCAGCAAAAAGAAAAAGCAAAACAAGCTATTGAAGATTCTAAAAACGATGTTCGTATTGCTATGCAAAAACTGGGCTTACTGTAGTTTTAATTTTTTATTTATTATCAACTTTACCATTATGGAAGTAAAATTAATTTCGGCAACAAAATCATTGATTGAAGAAATGCCGTTGAATGCTGAGGAACTTATCGTGTATATAGCAAGGGTGAGTAACCCCGCTAATCAGTTGAATACTTCAACCGCTGACAAGCTCATCAACTACATGCAAATTAACAAGCATTGGTCGCCATTTGAAATGGCTGACATGACTGTAGAAATTACCACAAGCCGTTGTATTACTCAACAAATCCTCCGGCACCGCAGTTTTTCTTTTCAGGAATTTAGCCAACGGTATGCAAAGGTAACGGACTTCGAGCCGATACAGCTCCGGTATCAAGCAGATAAAAACCGGCAATCTTCTACCGATGCACTTTCCATTGAGGATTCTCAATATTTCGAGCCACGTATTAAAGAATTGTTAGAATCTATGGAAGCTCTTTACTTGGATATGCTTGAGAAAGGTGTAGCCAAAGAAAGCGCACGGTTTATCCTCCCATTAACAACTCAAACGCGGATGTACATGAAAGGCAGTGTGCGCAGTTGGATTCACTATCTCCTTATCCGTTGTGACGAACATACCCAATTGGAACATCGCCAAATTGCCGAAGCCATACGGGAAATTTTCAAAGTTGAATTCCCTATGATTTCCAAGGCAATGAGCTATGTATAATCAAGTGAATCCCATTGATAGTTTACGTTCCGATGTAGCAAGAGAAAGACGCAAACTTGTTATAGAAGAACAATTCATAAATCTCTGTGAAAAGTATAACCTTTATACTCACAGGAACGGTATAACTATCATTGTTGGTGAGCATATAGAAAGCATTATTCCTCTGTTGTACTTAGATGGAAATTCAAAACCGGATGGTCACAAGTTTGGATTGTCAGGTGAACGAAATAGCTTCGGTTCTGACTATATCAGGACCGGGAACACGATAGATGAAGGTTTCAATCATGATTTTGAAAATACCTCTGTGAGATGGTTTCAATTTGGCATTTCGTATCTATTCTATCCTGAGCATAAACTACACTATAAGGTTATAAACAAATTTGTTGAAGAAATAATAGAACGCCAACAGATAATGGCAAAGACTCAGGCAACCGGTATCTATCAAATTGCTGATAATGCTCGTAGGACTAATATTCTATTGGAATACATCATTCTCACTCAAAGCAATGACGTTCTTTCAGCATTTGCGTATGCCAAAGGAAATGAGATAGTCCGAGTTCTCTACCTCCACAAAGAAGGTGATACTTTCTCATTTATTGAATGGGATCATAAGGAGTTGTTAATAGCCATTAGCCGGCATATTGAATTCAGATAAAAATTTACAGATACGGGTTGACTGATATTCAGAAAGAGTTAGAAGAACTGATGGTAGTTATTAACGAAAAGTTTATGATAAGTGTTGGATTATATCTAACTGCCAATTTACAATTTATTACACATGCTATGAAAAAAAACACTAACAATACTGAAGGTCAAAACCTGAAAAATGGGCAGGAATTACCTGAGTTGCCACATATTAATTTGGATGAACTTCAAGATTATAAATCTACCAAAGGTACTTCAACCGATGCACTATTAAACACACAATTCAACCCAGCATCAAAAAAAGAAAAGATGGTTGAATTATTAGGTTCTTTGATGTCGAATGTCGCTTCAGGTAAATACAATGATATTAAGCCAATTTTGATCGGTTGTAAGGATGGTGAGATCATTATAGAAGAATGCACTGTGGATGCCAACGGTAATTTGAATCTGCCAAAAGTGAAGGTTAATACGAAAGATGATCTGACCAAGAAATCAAAGTTCGTTCGTAGAATTCTTGCCGAGATAACAACTGTACTTCACGCTGATATTGATTCAGTTACATTTATTGCATTAATGCGAAAAGACACTGAAAAATTAGAGAGTATGATGAAGGAATTGAAGGGAGGAACTACAGCGAAATTGGAGAATAGAGTCGGTTGCATTTGGCTTATCATTGGTGAATATGAAGTTGTTTTATAATCAAAATTTGTAGAGTATTTTATGAAAACAATATACATAAGCGGACAAATTACAGGGCTAAATATAAAAGACGCTCATCAATTGTTTGAGATAGCTGAAAACGATTTGAAAGAGTTGGGATTAACGGTAGTAAATCCTACAAAACTCGAACATAATCACGGCAAAACATGGGCAGAATATATGAAAGAAGATATAAAAGCCCTTTGCGATTGTGACAGTATCTACATGCTCCACAATTGGAAAAAGAGTACCGGAGCAAATATTGAACATGCTCTTGCTAAAGACTTGGGACTAAAGGTTATTTATCAACAAAGCAGTTTAGTTTATTAATTCAATTCCATAAAATATTATGTTAACTCCTATTCTCGAATCACAAAAACTTTTAGCTAAGTATCAAGAAACTTTGAATAAATATACTCAGTTTGTTGCGTATGCTGAAAAGTTTGATTTATACCGGCAGGGACAATCCGTAACCATCTTAATTGGAAAAGAAATAAATAACATTATCCCTTTTTTATTTCATTTCAATAACAAAGAAATGAAATATGGGCATTATGAGAACCATTTTATTATGCCCACAGAGGATAGCAATTGGTTGTTTCTTGACCAAATGTACTATCATACACCCGGTACAGATAATCATTATGGAATGACATACTTGTTTTTTCCTGAAGCCAATATGCACCCTATTGATATAGAGCTATTTGCAGAGGAAGTTATGAAGTTAAAAAGAAAGGAAGCTCTTAAACAACCAAGTGTTTGCCCTGTTATTATCCTTACACACAGCATAGACTTACTCGACGCTTTTGATCTTTCTATTTGTAAATACAAAGAGAACAATCCTAATGAGACCAAAGAGATAGTTCGAGTGATACGAATAACGATGGAGCCAAGCGATCCACAAAAAATGAACTTCGTGGAATTCAACGAAAACAAATTAAGGATTTCAATGAAAAATGATATTGAAATCCGGTAATGACTACCTCATTAAACATCGTTTTCCCCAAAGAATGGGATCAGTCAGACTTTTACATGTTTGATGAGATTGCAGCCATTTACGAGCATTACGCGAAGCTCCCACGATTACAGGCGGAAATGTTGGCGTATTGGGATATGACTCTTAAAAAGAGAGTACAGGATATTCTTACTGAAGAACCTCGTTTTGCCGATGAGCTTAGAGAGAAGTTTCCTGCAAAACAAGTTGATTTGTTTGGGAACGATACAGTAGTAGAACTTTCCCGTAAGACTTATAAAAAGTACGGACAATGACAAAAGAACGTGAGAAAATATACTCGAAATTCAACGGCAAGTGTGCCTATTGCGGTGAGGAATTGAACGGTAAGTTTCAAGTAGATCACATTATCCCAAAGAAGAACTTTCGAGATGTGGTACACAACGGGAAAGCTCCTGAGTTCTTGCGTCATTTAACTGTGAATGATATGAATCATTCTGACAATTTGTTCCCGTCGTGCAGTCAGTGCAACTTCTATAAGGATGCACATACATTGGATTACTTCAGACACAAAATTGGTGTGATATTAAAAAACTTACAAGACTGTGTTTACATTTATCGGGTAGCATTGAAATATAAGCTGATAGAAGAAAATTCAATTAACGTGAATTTTCACTATGAGTTTCATATCCCGGAAGCAAAAAAAGCAATGGAAACACGTTTGGCAAAAAGGAGCGACACATGATACGCAAGCTCGGGGCAATACTCGCATGGATACTCTTGAGGATATTCATTTTCCTCTTACGGTTTATCGGTGGTATATGGTGGACTGTTACCTGGTCCATAACCGGATTGTTTTCCGGTGAAAAGAACGCTGAACTATTCGTTGAATCTATTGAGTTCCTGTATGATATTGATGGATAGAATTTTACACATTATTGATTATCCCAATGGCAAAAATTAAATTCAGAAAAGTACGGCTTTCAGTTGCCAACAAGCTACGCTTAGAAACTATCAATACTATAATTGAAGAGTATCAGAATGAAGGGTACAAATTGACCTTACGCCAATTATACTATCAGCTTGTGAGCCGGAACATTATCCCTAATAAATTAGCTGAATACTCTAAGCTCTCTACTTTGCTAAAGGAAGGTAGAATGGGCGGTATTGTTGATTGGGATGCTATTGAAGATAGACTAAGGCAACCATATACACCAAGTTCGTTTGATAGTCCTAAAGACATTATAGAAGCTGCAATGTATCAGTATCAGCTTCCTCGCATGAAAGGTCAAGACAATTATATAGAAGTATGGGTAGAAAAAGATGCTCTCTCTGGAGTATTGAAAAGAGTTACGAAGCAGTATCACATTCCGATTCTCGTAAATAGGGGCTATAGTTCTGCTTCAGCAATGTATGATGCCTATAATAGATTTGAAAGAGGATTGAGTAATGCCGAAAAGATTATAATTTTTTACTTGGGTGATTTCGATCCAAGTGGGATGGATATGATAAGAGATGTCAAGGATAGAATTAAAGAGTTCTTTGCAGGAAGTGATTATATACAATCAAAGTGGGATGCCCTTGAGACAAAAGAACAAAAGTGTTATTTCGAAGTTTACATAGAGAAACGTGATGTAAATGAAGAATTGCTCCAAGAATTAGGAAGAGATGACTTCTTTAAGGAATGGTTTGAACAAACATTCAGTATCATTCCTATTGCCCTTACAAAAGAGCAAATAAAACAGTATAATCCTCCCCCGAATCCGGCAAAATCAACCGATCCCCGTGCGAAGGATTTTATTGCAAAGCACGGTGCAACGAGTTGGGAGGTTGATGCTTTACCTCCGAATGTATTAAACAAATTACTTGAAGATTCAATTAAAGAGAAAATAGATATTGAACTTTATCAAGGTATTTGTGACAGGGAATCTAATGATAAGAAAAAACTTAAATCACTTATGAAACAATTGTGATGGTTTAATTAACAATTAATTGCTACTGCCATGGGTGCATGTAAACTATGCGGCAAAGGTATATCAAACGTTGAGGAAGAAAAACGTATAAACTGTAAGGACGTATGTTTCAAGTGCATTCCTAAGAAAGCACGGATACTTTCTGTCAGGTCGGAAACGGACGAAACGACCGGCTACACAAAGTATAAAATCAGAACAAAAACATTCATTCGATTTACAGTTCAGGAATCTATGTTTTCCGACGTTCCGAAGATACAGAGAGCAGTCTATAAATACAAAACGTATAGTAATTTTTAAGGTGATCTTATGGATATGACAAACTCTGTACTTATTGATACTTATAAGGGTTTCAATATTTACTTCGACAAAGGGGGCAAATATTTTTGGTGTGCTTTAGATGCACCGGAAAAATATTACAAAGTTCAACGGTATGTAGAGTGCCAAAGAGCCATTGAAGATTTCATAGATGCAAATATAAAGTTTGTTCCCTTCAAGGTACGCCATCGTAAGTATTACAATGATGTATATACCGTTAGAGGTATGAACAATGCAGGTGAAACCTTTGTAGTATTGGATAAAGACGGAAAGCCAATACCAATGTACAAAAGAGATGAGGATTTCTATATCCTTGAAACGAAAGAAGATTCCCTCACCTATAAAGAAATTGATGCAATGGAGTTGCAAAAAATTGAGATTGATGCAAAAATTAAAGAGTTACACGCAGGTATAAAAACGGAAACTCTTACTCAAATACGAAAAAATTTACAACGGTTTAACAATCTTATCCAATAATTTATGCCTAAAAAATTTTACGATTCAGAAGAGAGCAAGTACCTTGCGAAAAAGAAAGTTTTACCGGAAGCCCGTGCGCTCTACAAGGATTTGCGGCTGAGCTTCTCAATTCCTGATTGTGGCTTAGGTGAAGTTCTCGAAAGGGATATGGGGACAATTAGCGGCTATGGTGAATCTCTGATTGTGGATGTTCTCCTGCCAAATCTTGTATTGCACGAATTGATCCATTATGATGATGGTGTCGTTTTCATACCAAATACCGCTCTTACTGAAAACTGTTTGGATAAGATCCTCAGCAAGAACTTGTATAACCGTCCGGCGTTTTTCAAAGCATTGAAATCCGTAGAACGCAATGTGTCCGTCATCTCAAATTGTGGCGGTCAAAATTTAGCTGTTGTAGCGTTCATTACATGGTGGATTAATGTTCTTGATAATGACATTGCAGAATCCACAGCAAAGTTAAAGCAGGTAAGCTCTGATAATTCAAAGAAGATTGCGGAGCTAACTGATAGAATTAATGATGCTTATGAAATCAAAGGGAAATTGTATAACAGCTATACAATCAAACCTACACAAACCCCCAACGGACAACCCATAGCACAACCCGACCAACACCCCCACAACAACCCGACCGACAACCCATCGAAGGGACTACAAACAACCCGACCAACACCCCCACAACAACCCGACCGACAACCCGACCGACAACCCGACCGACAACCCATCGAAGGGACTACAAACAACCCGCTAACTCCACCTATTACACTACCTGTCACACCTGATTATGGGGATGGGAATGGGAGTGGGAAAAAGGATAATGAAGAGGTTTCCTTTAATTCTTCAAATGAGGGGTCTGGGGAGTTTTTTGCCGGCGGCGGAGAAAATTTTTCTCCAAATTCTCAAAACGATTCTCCCGAACAGGATTATTCACTCGACAAAACCACCGGTGAATTGGTGGTATTAGAGCCGGAAACAGGGCTACACGACGAGGAAGAACATTATTCCATCGGAACGCAAGCCGATGATTTATCAACTATTACAGGCGATTCTACACATGAAACTTCTCTCATTGAACGCATTGTACAGAGACGCAAGGGTTTTTCTGAACTCCCTAACCAAGAAGGAATTACGAGTGGCGATAGCGAACTTCTCAAGTACGGTTCAGGTTGAATATGTGACCGACAAACTGTGCGATACAGATTTTGCTTTTGAATATTGGGCGTACTTGGCATGGCGAAAAAGCAAATGGAATGAAACGTTGAACTCAATGACCATTCAAGCACAATTAGAATTTCTTAATGACGAACCCGATCCGGCAAAATTAATGTTTGAAACAAGACGCAATGGAAACAAAAGTTTACGACCTCTCGAAAAATGGGCAAGGGACGAATACGACAAACACAAACCCAAAAAGCGTTACTCAGTCCGAGTTCACAGAGCCGACCGCGACGGATCAAAAACCGAAATTTGTGATACCGTTTACACACCAAGATCCAAATTGGAAATTGGAAAATCAAAAGCCGGTGTTGGCGACGATGGGAGTGCCTCTCAACCATCACACGGCAAGAATTCAAATGGCAATGTCGAGGGCAATGGCAAGCATCAACCCTCATCCGCTCTATGACAAGGTCAAGATTGAACATGATCCCAAAGAATTGTTGAAAGAAATTAAAGATTTCAAAGCAGACATTCCGATAAAGTTGATTAAACGTAAATAATTCTCTTTTCAAAAATGGAAAATGAAGATGAAATCATCTTAGACAGGTATGCAATCCGCGAATGGCTCAATGCAGTCAACGAACAATTACGGAAAGTTGGCCGGGTACGAATGACCGAAACCCAAATCAGAGACTTTGCATTGATGTTGGAGGAATTAAAGTACACTCTTGGTCAAGCGAAGGTAGCGGAAAAGTTTTTTATTTGGGGAAAGCGGACAGATTACCGGACAAAGGAAGTACAGGCGAACTTCTTTTTCCCTACTCAAGACGAAATGCAGCAGTTCAATATGCTCTTCGTGACCATTGACACCTGTAACGCCCGTTTGAATGAGCAGAAGCGAATCCTGACGTTAGAAATGTCGGATTTGAATGAGCAAATCAGGCAATCACGGATAAGGGAGGAGGCCAAGGACAAACGGATTGCATTCCTTGAGAATCATCCGAAGTTAAAAGAGCCAAATATTCTCCCTGATCATGTTAGAGAGATGACAGATACCTTTCAGAAAGTTCTTGATACGAAACCAAAGACGTTCAAACGTGAATATGAGAACTTGAAAGTGGAGAAAAAGGCAGTGGATAGAGAATTAACCGGATTAAAACAGGTCGTTTCGGGAAAGGATATGGAAATTCAATGCCTGAAGGCAGAGAAAATTGACCTAAAGTTAAAATTGATGGCATTCGACAGCTCAATTACCCTCGAAATAGATGAAGTGCAGTTTCTCAAACAGCAAAATCCATCGAAAAATGAGGTAAAAAAAGTTGATGTAAAAGTTCTCGGAGGCGAACCGAAGGAAATGAGCGGTTTTTCACAGATTTTCGAGCAAAAACAGCTAAAAAACGGTGAAATTCAGATAAAATGCACCCTCTAAAATGGAAAGTTTGAGATTTTGGCGAAAAATAACCAAAAATCTCGACGCACAATAAGGACACACTGATGTCAATCCGGTGACAACCCATTGACATTCCAACGACACACACGCGACATGCGCGTAAATACGAGCCAAAAATTGGCTTACAAATGCTTTTTCTACTACTTTTTTCAAGGAAAATACCAATGGACGGAAGAAAACTTGCATTCCTACTCGACAAATTAGGCATAACCCGCGAACAATATGGAGAAATGGTTGGAAGATCGGCGCGAACCATTCAACGGTGGACTGAGCGTCCAGACGAAATAGGGGAAGTCTATGAAGCAGTGATTGAAAAAGTGGTTGGGAAGCCACGTTTCGCCAAAATTGAGAAGGAATACGAAGCACTTTACCCAAAGGAAGCAGAATAAGCCATGCAAATCCAACTGAACAAAACCTACAACATGGATTGGCTCAAACTTCTTTCACTCTTAGCTGATGAGAGTGTGGATTGTTGCATCACCTCAACACCATATTTCGGTTTGAGAGATTACAAGTGTGCCGGTCAAATTGGTTTGGAGAAAAAGCCCGAGCTGTTTATCGAACGGTTAGTGTTTGGTTTCCGTGAAATACGTCGCGTCCTCAAAAAGACCGGCACATGTTGGCTAAACATCGGTGACAGCTATGTACAAACCAAAAGCCGGTATAACTCCGCTCCGCAAACTATGTCCGGCAAAGTGCGTGACGTGCCGATGGATAACAACCGGATTGATTTGAAGGGACATGAGTTCCTCAAAAACAAAGATTTGGCGTTAGTTCCTTTCCGTCTCGCCATTGCATTGCAAGAAGATGGTTGGTGGGTACGCCAAGATATAATTTGGCACAAACCGAATCCAATGCCGGAAAGCGTAGAAGACAGATGCACCAAAGCACACGAATACATTTTCCTGCTTACCAAGAGCGAAACCTACTTCTATGACCACGATGCCATAAAAGAGCCGTACACATCACCATTGAATCGCTGGGGGGGGGTAAACCTCACCAAGAACGGAATAAGCGCATGGGACGAAGAAACGGGACAAAACACAAACAGGAACCGGAGTATGAGACCTGATCCCAAAGGGCGCAACAAACGTTCCGTGTGGCATGTTGAAACCACACCCTACGCAGGCGCACACTTCGCAACATTTCCCGAAAAGCTAATCTTGCCAATGGTTCTTGCCGGTTGTCCTGAAGGCGGGACAATTCTTGATCCATTCATGGGTGCAGGAACGACCGCACTTGTAGCACTGAAGAACAATCGGAACTTTATCGGCTCGGAGCTTAATCCCATCTCCTGCAAACTTGCCGATGAACGCATTGCCGGGATTATCAATCAAGAAAAACTGAGTTTTGTATAATGGTGAAATTGCATCGCTTTTCCACCTGAAAAAATTTAACAAAGATTCTTATTTTACTTATTTCAAATACTTATGAGTGAAGCAGTTAAACCAACCATAGATGAAATCCTGCAAATGGATCGTAAGAATTTTAGAAAGTGGGCAACTACAGCAAGCGAGGAAGAACTTGATACTATATGCCGTGTCCTCAGCGAACGTACTTCCATATCCCACACCATACACGATTACCGCAGGGGTATGTGGGGAAAGAATCTTGAAATCGGTGAAAGAATTGGACAGTTCCTACGCAATGCAACAATGTTTTGCAGTAGTAAAGTTTCCGCAGGAGACTTCATTCTAAACTATGTCACCTTTTTAGGTGACAGCAAACCTACACTTACCAAGTTCTTTATTCTCTCAGTGGAACGAATGAATGACCCGAACGACATGTATTTTCTTGTGATGTGTACTAAAGAGCGATATTCTGATAACGAACAACCTCCGGTAACTCAAACACCGGTTGCATTTCTCAAAATTCCGGCTCCTGAACGCTTGTCGTAGGGTAGCTGATGAGACTTAGCACAATTTCACGGTCGAAATCGAAATGCAACCGGTATTATTTTTTAATTCTTTTCAGGAGTAAACCCAATGGGATACTTACACATAGATAACCTTTATAAAATCCAATATATTCTTATGCTAAAGCAATGTTATGCTTTAGAGAAGATTCATGGAACATCGGCACATATCCGTTGGGATAGGGAAAAGCAGAAAGTTACTTTCTTTGCCGGTAGCGCAGGACACGAAAAGTTTTCAGGATTATTCAATCGTGAAGCATTGACTGAACATTTTATTACCAACTTCCCACTTTCAGATGTTGTGATTTATGGAGAAGCTCACGGCGGGAAGCTACATGGTATGAAATCCACATACGGCAATCATTTACGGTTTGTGGCATTCGATGTAAAGATAAATAACTCTTGGCTTAAAGTTCCCTCAGCCGAAAGTATATGCAAAGCGGTGGAAGTTGAATTCGTGGATTATGTCACCATTGATACCGACCTCAAACTCATTGATGCAGAGCGCGATCGAGAGAGTGTACAAGCAATCCGAAACGGTATAGGGGGGGGTAAAATTCGAGAAGGCATTGTATTGCGTCCACTTGTGGAGCTTACACTCAATGACGGAAGCCGGGTAATAGCCAAACATAAACACCCTAAGTTTATGGAAACCAAAACCCCACGCGAAGTTAGTCCTGAAGAATTTGAAGTAATGCAGAACTCACGACTAATTGCTATTGAGTGGGTAACGGAAATGCGCTTACTTCACATTCTCGATAAACTTCCCCCACAAACCGACATGAAAAACACCGGTCTGATCATTGAAAAAATGATAGAAGATATTTACAGGGAAGCTGATGGGGAAATTGTTAAGAATAAAGACGTTGAAAAACAAATTGGCAATCGAACTGCAATGCTTTTCAAACAAAAACTACAGCTACAAAATTCAGGCAAACAGTAAATTTTTAACCCGTTGTGACAGGACACAATGAAGGGGACAGGTTGGTAGCTCAAGTGGAAAGAGCATTATTTCCTATCAACGGAAATAAGGATGTTGGTTCGAGTCCAACTCAGCCGCCCTTCAGAAGTGTTTTACAACTAATATTCTAACTACAATGAAAAAATTAATATTCATCGAAAATGACCATGAGGAAGTTGCCAAAGATGATTCCGACATGCTCAAATACAACATGGATGAAATAGCCAAGATACCAAACGACTATCTTGCAACGATGCGAATCATTCCTGATTTTCATCGCCGGTTAGATACTGCCGAAGCATTGAGTATAATTTTCGATCCTAATAATTGTATATGCACTTTTTCAATGTATGTATCTGAATCCTATACACAAATCCTTGATTTCTTAGTATATGCAGGAAAGAACAACAAAGAAGGATTCATTTACATTGACGGCTCAGGCAGATTACCGGAATCATTAACTAATTTCGGCAAAATACTTGACTTTGCTGCTGATGCCGACGAGGTTATCAATATAGTCAAAGCATTTGAGACTAACTATATAATAACCTTTGACATTGGGAATCAATCCGTCCACAGATTAACCGTAGAGCTTAACGTTGATAACGATAAAACGTTCAAGTATGAAGACGTTAATTTATCTGAACTCTTGGGTATCACTTTGCCGGACAGTAAATCCTTAAAAGAGCTTAGAAGTAAATGCAGACGTTGGGTAGGTTCTATGACAAGATCAGATAGACACACATGGACAACATTACTTGAATCTCAATTTGTTTGGTTTCCGAGAACTGTTACAAATCGCTTAGGCGTAAAAGATGTTGATGGTTGGATGATGTGTGTTGATCAAGGGAATGAGGAAGAATTAACAAGACTTTTTAACTGCATCGAAGAGTATAGAATCGAAAAACGCTTAAAATTATAAACTCTTAATTTTTAATCCACATGGCAAAATTAGCAACCGAAAAAATCAAGATTGAAGAATTTTCCTTCAGTTACGATGTAAATGTCAATAAAGACGGGACATTCACAACTACACTACCTTCCGACATAGTAACTCTATTTTCTGCCGCGAATGTGGCATTAAATCATAATCGCATGAGAAATAAAGGATACTTCGAGGATAGCACCTATGACGGACTTGTTAAACAAGTAAAAGACACAGCCAAAGAATACATGAGCAGAGAGCTTGTTTCATCAAAGATAGTTATTAGCTATGTAATTCAGACAAGATGCTCTTATTCCTTGGATCTAAACGGCTGTATTGTACCTAATGCTACTAAGCAATGGACGGGTAAATTAGATTCAGAACCATCCATTTGGCACGGTGGAACGAACGAATGCAGTTCAAATCACCCGTCAGCTTATGGATTGTTGGTATATGCAAAACCATTTATAAGACAAGACTATGCCTATCAAAGCGGTAAAACAAAAATGGAACATAAAAGACTCTCTCAAGAGAGTGAATATAGCCGTCCTTTCTTAGAAGCCGACACAAATCTTAGATGGCTTGATGCAGTTGTCAATATGATACCACCACCCGACAGCACTTTCCACGAGCTTGATTATACAGAAGATGTCACCGAGTTTTTTGTTGGTTTGATAAAATCAATCTGCATGATGAACGAAAAGATAAAAGACTTTGTTAAGCCGGAAGCACTCAAATTGATAATTGAAAATAAAGTGAAATTTCTTTCCTAATCACAATGAAAACTCTACTTCAATTCGCCCCTTTATCCTTGATTGTCATACTGTTGACATTGATAGGAATTCAAATCTACAAATACGGATGGAAGCGGGCTCCACCTCCTAAGCCCTATGTGGTTTGCGGGAAAATAATCCATACCGATCAATACGGCAATACATGGCAAGTACATTATTACTTCAAAGACGCAACAAACTTTACTCACGATTTCTACGGCAATTCCAATCAATTCAACATCGGCGACACAATCAAAACTTTACCGGAATAACAATGAAATCACTCTCCATTAAACAGCCATGGGCGTTCCTAATAGCCAACGGAGCAAAACCACTTGAAAACAGAACTTGGAACACAAAATTTCGTGGTCAGTTCCTTATCCATGCTTCCCAAAACTTTGACAAAAAGGGATTGTTATGGGTGCAGGAAAACTTTGGATTACTCACCGACGCAACCGGCAAGGATAATTTTTATTGTGGCGGAATAATCGGAAGAACAAACATAGTGGATTGTGTTTCATTCCATCAATCAGCTTGGTATGCCGGAGACTACGCTTTTGTTCTCGAAAACAGTGAAGCATTACCGGACATTCGAGGTTATGAACCGTTTGTACCTTGTACCGGCAAACTTAATTTCTTTGATGTTCCCAAAGAAATTGAGTTTGAAGTTGACAACCTCTTTAACGAACATCGGCTATGTATGGATTGTGGTTTTAATACAGATTTTCAAAAATTAGAAAACTGCGGTAAACACTATTACATGGTCAAACATGAACTTTGGGAACGATATGGTGTAGGTAAAAAAATGCTCTGTATGGATTGCATGGAAAAGAGATTGGGACATGCTCTAAAAGCTGAAGATATATTTATTTGCCCTCTCACCGTAAGACACAACCATTATACCCGTGCAATACTTTCTAAAGCAGGTATTCTCGACGGCTCAACAATCATTAAGAGCGGCATTGACAATGTCAGAGCTGAAATACTTTTATCACCGATACTTGGACGCGGTCCTATTGCAGAAGGCACGTTAGGACTTATCCGCAATAAACAAATCCGAATCGGCTCGGACAGATGGCAGGATTTGAATGACAAGTGGGTAGTTAAGGTAAGGTGGTTACAATGAACATTTACCGGCAAAGAAGAAAGTTCATTGACAAAGTGGGTAAGCATCTTATTGAACTTCTCAATAATGGATCAGCAGTTTGGTATCAAGGCGAACTTGTCAAATCAGTTATTCAGAGAGGATTAACTTCTGAGGTGTTTGGATTGACCTTTGAACTTTCACCTAATACTTTTTGTGTTTTTTATCATCATGGGAAAGATTACGACAATGGATATTTCACGTCAATTGAGGAACTCAAACAGCAGTTGTTAAAGGATGTTGAATTTGTGCGATTTACGAATTTTAGGAAAATAGATTTTCAGGAGATTAACGCATGAACTTAGAGAGGATTGAAATAACAATAAAGCCAACAAATGAAGATGAATTTGAACGATGCATGGCTTTTTATATTTGCTTCTGGCATTGGAGTAATATAACAGGTAAAAAAGTAACATGGATAAGTTATTGGAATTATCCTGAATATCAGCAAGGCAAAAGAGACGAATCAGAAGACGAGAAACTCTTTACAAAAAACCGTCTATTCATTGCTCGTTTCAACAGTAAATTTTATAATGAAATTAGAGAGCGATTACAAAGAATGACAAACAACTTCAACACTGAAAATATTATTGAAATTAAATTTATGGAGTGGGGCTAATTTTTTAACTATTTGGAGGAATAGAACAATGGCAAAAGCATTGTACACACGTAGCAAGAAAGTAGAGAGCGGTATTATTATTGAGATACCGGAGGAAGATTTGACGCACTATTGCGATCTCTCTTTTGTGAAAACATATACATACGACGGTGAGTCCCTAACGTATGTATTTAATGACGGGACAGAGGATACTTTTGAGTTCGACGGTAAACACGCCTCTATTCTGCATTCGGCTCTGCAAGACTATCACGGATCAGGATTAAGACCGAAAGATATGGTTTACTAATTTAGAAAGTTGTGAGGATCAACAATCTAATTTTATCATTTATTTTTTACATGGAGATATACTTATGAACGCATCAACAGCCGTAGAACAACTACGAGACGACATTTTGAAAGACGGTTTTTTTGCAAGTAGGACGAGTGAATCAATCAATCTTGCAAATTCAATCAATAAACGCACACAAAACGTTTTAGACGGGCTTCCTGCCGTTACACAGGTCAGTGGGAGGGCAAAGGGCAATCCATTCGCCAAAGAAGACGCAAGCGGGCAACCGGAGAAGAAAAAGGCAGGGAGACCGCCGAAAAACAAGACAAAGTAAAACGCCGGTCGAAGAACATCGGAAATGATCCTCACAATTAACAGAAAACGCCATTGGACAAAGGGCGTTTTCTGTTTTTAGTTTATGAAATCCGTTGAAGTTCCCGAATTAAGTTGATTCGTGCCGGATGTTCGTATTTCTGACCAAAATAATATGTTTTGTAAATATCCTCCATATCCAAAAAGTAACGAACAACTTTTTCCCGCCCCTGCCTATATTCTTCATCGGAATACTGCGAATATTCATATTGTATTTGTTCGCAGTAATCGGAGTATTCTTTTGAATTCTGTCCCAAAATTGACAAATCAGCATCGTTAAAGAAATTAGTATCATCGTCACGGCTTCTTGAATGGTCTTTTGTAGCTAAGATTTGCAGAGCGCACTTTTCCATTTTAAGAGCTGGGTATCCAATGGATTGCAACCGCTCCCTGGCCAAACTTGCACTTCTTTCCTCATTGTCCGTCCGTGAGGGAACATAAACAGCATCGTGATAAAACAGAGTGAAGAGGATTGTATCCCAATCCTTGATGTATTTTTTTGCCTCAGTCAGTTCCTTCAGTAGGTTTTCGAGATGGGTAAGGGTATGATAAGAGCGGGAATTATTCGAATAATTCTTTTGTATTTCTTTCCATAGGGAATAACACAACGAGCTGTCTTTGGTATATTTACCGGTCAGTTCTAAAAAAAGTTCTTCAAGCATTATTTTTTCAGGTAGTTAATAAAAGGATTCCTTTCCCCCAATAGCAATGTTGATTCTTTCTTTCGATATTGAATATATTTCTTCAAACTTGAATCTTTCCTTCGCAACATCCATTCCTCACCATTGAACTCTAAGGTAATCAAATCTCTATGATACGTTACTCTTTGAATTATCATTCCTTCAAACATTAGAACATCATCGGGTTCAGTCAGAACAAGCTCCGGCAATACATGGAAAATATCTCCGGCAACAAATGGCTTTACACCTTCGCACGACTTGAAGCCATATCCACGATGTTCCAAACTTACTCGTTTGTCAATCTCAGATACATTAGTGTAGAATACTGTGTTCCTGTTTGCAAACATAAACGCTGAACCTATACAGAAGCCAAAAAAATCGTGAAATTCTTGTTATTTATATTACCTCTTGAATTCAAATCGTTTGCAACTTTCGTGAGAAACTCTATTGCAAAATTAGCACCTCTTAGATCAATAAAGAAACCAAGTTTATGACGCAGATACATTTCAAGAAGATTTACATAGATATTCTCTCGAAGAAGCTCTCTATCCGCCTCCGGTTGTGCTTCCAAGAGCGTAGTAATTTCCGCATCATATTCCTCTTTGACCACAGAAAGCATGAATTCCTGTTCGGATGGTGTTGCTTGTTCAGTTGCAGATTGTGTATCTCTTTGTGACATAGTATTTACTAAAATTAATTGAACTTACTTTTGTGTTTAGTCTATTCTTTTATAATATTGTTCGTCATTATAATAGAACGCTCCGGTAATGAGGTTATCTCGTATTTGTTCAAAAAACTCATTAACCAAAATCAAACAAGGGATTATTATCCCTGCAATTTGTTGATAACTAACATCTATTACATACCAATTAGGGTAGTATTGATTTGAATACTTGTGATTTGCAAACAATTGCTTGTTATCACTCCATTGTAAATCACTACTAAGCAGGTCAATGTTAATTCGTTCATTAATCCTGGGTAAGAAAGAAAACTCCCAATGTATAATTGCGCAATGCTCGTCATTCTTTTCGACTATTTTCTTGTCTTGGAAATTGGCGCGACTATTTTCTTTCGATATTTTTCCATTTTTCGCCAAATCCGCCACAGCTCTATCATATCGCCGCTTCTCATATTCGTCATCACGTATTGGATCGAAAAAGACTATTCTAATATCCATTTGCATTCTCCATGTCGTTATGGGATTCTATCAGTAGTATTTCGACGTTGTTTTCTCTTTGACCTACTGCTTTTCTCATTGGAATCACTAAAAACTCTTCAATCAATCCTTTCGATTCAGCTTCGGCAATATCCATGTCCGGCGGGCGATTCTTTTGGTCTGTTGTTCTCATCATACCGTAATAAGCGTATGTTTCATGAACCAAGTAGTATTTTTCATTAACTCGGAACGCATCACCTTTATAATACATCCAATTCTTTTTGTACTCAGGTATCACCTGTTTTAACAAAACATCTTCCATAATGTTAATCTATAGCAATAGGTTCAACCTTCTTTGTAGGGTCAAGTTGGATTCCAAAATTTACACCTCTAAATGTAGGACGAACATAATTTATTATGAAACGTTTACCCTTGAACATCTTGTAGAACATACCAATATTCAAATTAGTATTTTCAACATACTGTATTTTGATAAAATACAGACAAAAACGCTCAAATCGTGTTGTAGGCGTTTGTTCAATAATCTTTGGCATCTCATAACCTCATTTATTTTCAAATATATGGAAACGCATATTTACAACATTTCTCGACGCATGACATTTTACGCGACCGGTATTTTTCGACTTCACTTTTACAAGTCCGATTTTGGTAAAACCCATAACAATCCCAACGTACATAGTAGTTTTTGTTTCTTGTTTCATCGAAACCATAACCTCATCATCTATTTGGAATCTCTGTTTTGCCATTATCTTTAATCTGCAGTAGTGAATGTTGTTTGCAAACTTACTACAAACCAATGAAATTTTCAGGTATGGACAAAAAAAAAGCCCCCAGCTGGGAGCTTTTCTAAAATGTTCGACTGAGCAAAATCAACTATACATGGAAGGCAGGACAAAACCACCCGTAATAGCTCCTACAGCCGTTGAAAGCTTCATATCCCAACCGAATATATACCCTAAACCCAAACCAATCGCTCCACCCGTCACCGTACCCATCAAATTAACGTTCAATCCACCATCGGCAAGCCCCGAAACTCCTGTTCCGTCCGTCGGAGGGTAATTCCCTCCACAATTCAAGCCCGACACGCCTTTGCTTTGGCATTCAGGGCAATTACAATTCAATGACATAAATATCCCTATAAAAAAAATTAAAACAATTACGCTAATCGTAAACCATTAAAAACAATCGGCTTTTTCAATTGCCGTTGGTTCTGTGTATCCAAAATCGAAAACTCCACGTCCGACGGTCCGTCTCGATGCTTTTTCGCTATTGCGACACGTTTTGCAACTTGAATTTCGGTATCAACTTTATACGCCAAGTTTTGAAATCCGCTGTGATTCTTACCGTCCTTGGTTGACTGAGCAATCAAGATGAAACTAATATCGGGGAACTCATTGAGCAAATTCACTATGTGTTCTTCCTGAACTTGCATTTCGTTGATACTGTCAATCACTACAAATTCAATATCAGGATTATTCAACAAGAATTCACGTAAACGGTTGTAATCCATCTTGAAATTGAACATTATATTTCGAGCATCTATATTCAATCGTCCCAACATTTGCCCGATACGACCTGATTTATACTTTTCATCTTTGAGCAAATGCAATACTTTGCCATGCTTGCTCACATCTTCAGACAGAATCATACCAAGTGACGATTTGCCCGAACCTTGTTTCCCGTGAATCAAAATTTGACAAGGGAGCGAAATTTTCTCCAAAAGAAGATACGTCCTATCAAGTTGTACATGATTAGGACGGGCATTCATAATTGTTTTATAATCGTAGAAGCCCAAATCCTCCGGTGTTATTTCTTTCCCATCACTCTGAACCTCTTGTGTGTGAATTTCAGCTTTTGCCGGTTGCATATCGTAGATTTGCACCGGTACAATTGCTTTTGATGGAACTGGCATTTCATACACCTCAGCCAAACCGGAAAGAGCCGTTTCAGGACGATACAAATTCAATTCATCTCTTTTAATACGCTCAGTGAGATCATCTTCACCTGAAATAAAACTTTGATAATGTTTTTTTGCTTTGATATTTTCCAAAAAGCTCGTTTTACTTAATCCGTAATCAGTCCCAACTTCATACGAAATCGAACCGTCTCCATTATACAATAGTGCTGTGATTTTAATGTACTTATACCCGCTATCTGTTGTTGAGTGAAACTTATAGTAAATGTCACCAGTCTTGTATTGGGGCATAGGTACGGGCAGTTCATCATCTTCGCGTTCTTTGGTCACTTCCCAAGGGGGAAGGTTATTTGCCGTCCTACCATTGAACATTACATCATATTCGTACCGGTAAATGTCACCGGATTTGTTAGTTCCGACTACATTTTTAAGGATTGCCGTAATTATTCCTTTTTCACCTTTCTTCGTACCGGTCATAATAATATCGGTTGTAGCCGTTACTTCCTCTCCTAAAACGTACTGAGCCGATTCGCTTGTGATGTATTGGAACTCTTCCGGCTTGACCACATTCAAAAGTGCATTCCAGAGATCATAGGATTCTTTCCAATTTTTAGAATCACTTGTGTTAAATTCCCGTCCGTAATGACTGCCATTAAAGCGACGATATGAAGTGTCGAAATTCTTTTCAAGTTGCCACTTGGAAATAAACTCTTTATTTGCCTCAGCCCATGTATCCAAATCAAGTTTGGATTTCCCTTTGATATATACGAAATGTTGGCGCGAATTACCGGCACGCTCCACAGCCATTGGTATTTTACTTGGCAGAAACCATCCTTGTATGACACGAGCCGTCTTTGTGTACATGGAATGCTCATTAGGTGTGGCTACGGTCATTTCTGCACCTTCAGCTACAGCACTTGCGCCTCCGGCTTCCATTCTTTCCACCATGTCAGGATCAAGAACTCCAATTTCGCCCTTCACAGCCGCTTTGAGAGTTCGGAACTTATTGCCCAAAAGGTTCTTTAACCATGATTCAATGATAATCTTGGCTTCTTTTTTATCAGGGTGATCCGTTTTAGCAAAATAGAAGTACACACGGCTACGGCTCTTAGTATTCGCACGGACAATACGCCCGATAAGTTGCATGATTTGAATGAAACTGAGCGGAGCGGTCAGCACGATGATAGTTCTGGGTGCATTTCCTATTTGATCATCGAGATTTACACCCGTACCACCTGAATTTATAGTTCCAATCAAAATTCGCTTTTCACCGGATTGAAAATCCGCTACATTTTCCAAACGCCTAAAATCTTCATAGCCCTTTGTAGCAGACACCAATACGCCAACTTGATCTTCTCCAAAGAGCTTTGATAGTTTGTTTTTCAGAATCCGAACCGTACCAAGTTTCAATGAATCGTCTTCTACCCGTTCCTCATCACCTTCATCAACATAGCTCGTAAAAATCAGTACGTTTCTACCTTCGGCAATTTCCCGTTTGGTTGTTTCGATTGCCTCATCAATCTTGTATCCCTCGATAAGCTCCATGTGCCTTTGCATTTGCTTGAGCTTATTTACCCGTCGCCGTCCTTTGTCATCAATTGTTGTGAGAGATTCCGTAATGGCATCTAATTCATACTTGACCGAATGGGGGATAACAACATCAACAAAATTTGCTTCCAAGTTCGTGTATTGAATTTCGCGCCGGATCATACAACCTTTTCGCGTTGCAAAATCGAATAACAGTGACAATTGAAAATTGGAAAACGCTTGAGATTCTTCATCTTTTGACGTTTTCCATTTTCCACGTTGCACTATTTCACCTCGACTGTTTAATTTTGCCGGTTCGTAGTATATACCGATAAGTCCCATTCTACGTTTGAAATCTTCATCATCTTGGAATAGTCCGATTCTTTTCAAATACAGGATATCGTAAGGACGGTCACAAGGTGTGGCAGTAGCGAACATTATCCGTTTTGCGTTATCAGTAATAAACTTCGCATAGAAAGCACGACCGGCTTGTTTATCCATACCAAGTAACAGGTTCTTAATCTTATGACCTTCATCAAAAATGACAAGCGATGTTTTATTAATAACATCCGTCAAAGTAGTTTTGATTGCAGTTTCAAACCTATCGAGAGCAAGCACGTAGTTTCTTGATGCTTCCTCAGTGGAAGGCATATCAATACGCATGTTATTTGCGTCAAGTCTTCCAAAGAGCTCAGCGTATTGATTCTGCAACTGAAAAGTATCGTCCAATTCAGCAGCTTGAATAAGATCACCCCATAACGAATATTTATCGTCTTGGGATTTAGGCAGTTCACCGTTAAATACTTTTCCGAGAAAATCAAAGTGCTTTCCTTTTATTTCTGCACGTCCCTTTTGATAGATTTTTGTCCAGAACTTATGATTTGATTCCGCATTGGCTTTTGCTTTACCTTTATTGTTTTCTTCCGAAACCTTTATATTGGAAAGGGAAGTATATTTGAAAATATTAATTCCGTCTTTCAAGTAAAAACTACGTTCATCACCGAAAAATATAGGCGGAAGTTCATCTTGCAGCACAGTTTTCAAACGTTCTACAGGTTCTATCTTATCATAGAGACCGGTATAATTCTTAGGGCGTGGCGGGTGTTTGGTCAGCTTATCAACCGGCGTATATTCAGGAACGGGAAAGCCCATCTTCATACCGTCCTGCATGAACGATGTTTTAATAACCCTGTCGTCAGTTGTAAACAATACAATCGGCATCTTGTACTCTTGGTACATATAAGCCGCTACAGTAAGCATTTGTATCGTTTTTCCTGCACCTGTACCATCTTCGAGCAAGAAACCGTTGCCGGTATTTTTTGAGATTAATGCATGGATAGCAAGATTAGCTCCATACCGTTGATGGGCAAAGAGCGAAGAAACTAATTTTGTACTGCGAATTCTACCCACATAGTCAGGTATTGAACTTTCCGGTGGAACAAGATGAGCGGAAGCCATTACAATTTCGGGCTTGACATACTGTGTGTCAACTTTCGTTTTCGGACGCTCAGGCATCTCAATACTGCCGGTTTTAGGTAATTCCTGATATTTACTGTCTGATTCCAAATCACCGCGAGTACCTGAAGAAACAAATTCCTCACGAACTTTCTTGAACATGGTCACAATACCTATATCAATCGAAAGTGAGGTAAATTCCATTTGTTGATTGTACTCAGAAGCAGGAATTATATCAATCGTTCCGTCGTTTGCCTCGATGAACAACCGTTTTTCGGTTGCTTCTCGTCCAAGACCGATATAGCTTTTTCCCGGCACGACTGCCACTAAAATCCCGTTTGGTTTGAGCATAGCAAAAGCGTGTTGAATGTGCGCCCAATCAACACCTTGCATATATGGAGGATTCATTACTATCCTGTCATACTTGATCTTTTCATCCATGATTGGCAGTCCTGTTTTGGTACGATCCTTTACACCATACTCCAAAAAGTCCTGACTGACAACAGTATATCCTTTCAATTCCAATATTTTACGATTATGATCTGAAAGTTCACAGACATCAATCTTCACTGAATTACCCATACGCGAACGAACCGCATCGGCAATATTTCCTTTACCGGCAGACGGCTCTAATATCCGTTGGTTTGCTTTCAATTGCGCCTTATCAAGCACTTTCTCAACTACGTCCGGTGGAGTTGGGAAATAATCCAATCCCTTTACCTTTTCGAATGATATTGCTTCCAAGTGTTTGATATACCGTTCAAGTTCTTCCTCAGTTATCAGTCCGCTTGTGGCTTTGTACCGTTCTTGTATTTGAGAATCGAGCAATGTTTTTTCTTTTTCTGTCAAATCATCGTTTTTAGTTCGTGTAATTTGTTGGGAGAGATTATCTCTTTTCTCTGACAACATGTTACGTTTCTTCTTTTTACTGTCTTTCCATTCTTTTTTCGTACCTTCCCACGATTTGGGAGGAATATCGAGTTTTTCTATTTGTTGCCGGAGGTCGGATAGCTCCAACTCCATTTCCCGTACTTTGGCTTGCAAAAAATCATTGTGAATGATATCCGCATATTCTTCAGGAGAGAAAACCGTAGCACTTTTTTTAACGACCGGCGCACTGATCAGCTCGGGAAGTGTGCGTTCTATTCCAAAAAACTTCATTCCATTCTCAAAAACGGAATTGAGCGCGACGATTTCATCGGGTTCAAAAACGTCTGAATATTGAATATAGGAATCAAGTAATTGCTCGTATTGCCCTTTATCATCAATAAAATCGCCTATCATATTTTCACTCCTTTGCTTAAAAGAAATGCTTTGAACATTTCGTTAGTCTCACTTAGAATTTTTGAACTCTCTGCATCTTTGCCGGTTATTTCAGGACCCGGAACTGTAGATGTTTGGGCTTTAGCTTTTTGCTCAACCTTTTCAGGTTTTGGGAAATCTCGCGGATACTTTTTATACAATGCAACATCGAGCGGAACCGGCTCCCAATAGAAATCCATTTCAACTCTACCGACGCTGTTAAACTCGTGAATGCTTGCACTGCCTAATTCACTCATTTCAGTATCACCATTCAAAACTGCATATCCGAAAACATTGCCGCTACCTTCATATTCCGTAACAAACCAATCACTTGATCCATAAAAATAGTGTGCTTTCACTATAGGGTTTTGAACGTCATTCCGTTGCCTTATGTCAGCTATTTGCCGTTCAATACGGTTGATTTGCGGTTGCATTTCCAAAACGCCATCGTGATCCAACTCACTCAAAACCCGTTGTTGCATTCGTGGCATAAGCTCCTGCAAGAGCTTACTGAGTACAATCTTCGATTTTACCGGTTCAGTTCTTTGCACTACAGCAGGTCTGACAACCGGTGTTTTTTTAACAGGTGATACTTCCGGCTTCTTTTCAGTTTTTGGGGTGCTGAGGGGAGTTTCTTCCTTGCATAAACCCTTTGCGAACTCTAATTTCTTCTCACTTGAAAATGCTCCATAGTACCATTCTTTCTTTTCGCTCAGTCCGTCGAAATACGCCTTAAACCCTTGTTTGCCCAATTGTTCCACCAATTGTTTGTTTGGCTTTTCAACGAAATAGATACGTATTGTTTCACGTCCGCGAATCGCCGATGTTTGCACCCTGCAATTATCTGTAACACTTATTGTTTTCTGTGGTGCAACTGATTCTAATTCCTCAATGTTACGGGCTATGCTCTTTTTCACTTCTTTTATTTCGGAAAGCGTGCCGTTTTGTACTTTCTCTACAAGCTCTACAGCCGATCCCTGAATTTCACTCATTATATGTACCTTGCGAACTTCAGGCAAAGAACTTTGTACTTCGACCGGCGCACTTTTTACGATTGCAGGTAATTGCAAAGCGGCATTGCACTCGTCAAGCTCACGTTGTAAGCGTGCGTTTTCGCGCTCTAACTCTTCCTTTGTGAGTTTTCCTTTTGGTTTTACAGCTAGGGGTTTGGTAGTTTGGGTGAAAACTTCGACAATCGGCTCAGGAGTAATATGTTTCAATTTCCCTACAAAGAATTCGTCTCCTGTATCAAGCAAAACGTAGCCGTCACGGGCTACACCTACTATAGTTCCCTTGGACTTTCCAGACTGCACAACATCATTGATTTTGAATATCTTTCCTGAATCCAATTTTAATTGAGTCCAGCCACTCTCTGTATATTTACTCATAACATTTTTTTTAATTGAACATAAAAAAAGCCCGCCCAAAAACGGGAGGGCTTATATAAGTTGAGCTATTTACAGGTATTCTAACTACCTGAGAATCCCGAACTTTTTGTTTTCGGAGTGCAGGTTTTCTTACCTGCCACTTTGTTGTGCTGAGCTTTAGCCGTTGTAAGCTGTTTTTCGAGACGGTTTACTTTGTTTTCAGCCGCTCTTACTTTCTTTGCCGGGACACAACCTACTTCTTTCTTTTCCAAGTTACTTGCACGTTTGTCCATCTTGGTTGCTCTTTTGCGCAATGATTCTGCGAGATTCTTTGCGGCTTGTGGGGTTTTGGGAAGTTTCCTTGCCATTGTTACACCTACCTGTATATATTAAAAAAATTGATGAGAGAGTTTTGAAATTCTAATTGAGTGAAAATCCACTGTCAAAATTTGGAGCAGCTACTTTTGCAAACGCTACATCAAACTGTTTTTGAAAATCCTTTTCAAGAATTTCCCAACCATCAGTATAAATATCGAAGAGAGCCATATCAAACACGCTCATTCTATCTAACAGATTGATAGAAGTCACTTTGGCATCAGCTCTTTCGAGTGCTATTACAGGCATCTCAATATTAGCATCTCCCAAATTCACTCCATACTTTTTGAGAATATGAAGCATACTGCAGATCAATATGTTTGTACCGCATTCAGGATGGGTAATAACCTCACCTTGCTTTAATTTTCCTTGAGCTTCTGCACTTGTCATAGTTTTATTCAATTAGATTTTAAGATTGCCATAGTTCCATTGGGCATTTTTCACTTGGAGTTTTCGATTTTTCAAGAACCGGACATTTGCACAACCGGCACATTTTTTTTCCTGTATAGGCATTGCGAGTAGTTTCAGAATAGTAATCACAGCCCTTTTTAACTTGTGTCTCATTTCCGAAATCGTCTTTTCTTATTCCGGTACAAATTTCATATCTTGCACGGCTTTGTGGTGTTTCATCTAAGAACTGAGCCACTACATATTTTACTCCGCCCGCAGCATAATGTCCCAATGAATGTTGAGGGTCTGCACCTGTTTGTCCTGATAAATCTAAGATCGCCATGATTCTTCACTTAAACAATTGATGTAAAACTTCTGCTAAGGCATAACCGCCACACGCATATAAGAGCTTTTCAAACCAACTAACTTCTTTAATAATGGTTTCCGTCTGAATGATAACCTTTTCAGGCCGAGGTGCATAGTGCAATGATACTTCGATGTTTCTCTTAATCTCATCACAAATTACTTTCAATGTATCATGTGTAACAGTATGAACCGTATCCATTGCAAACGTTATTTTCACACTCGAATCTTGCAATTTTTTCGTTAACGAATCCCGTTCTGCTATTACCCTTTGAAGTGCTGAACTGTCAACCACATACACAGGAATATTAACGTTTACTCTAACTTGCTTTGCCTTTGGTATGTCCAATGGTGGAGCGGGAGGTTGATCGCGATAAATAATCCGTTCTTTCCATTCCACTTTGCAGCTTTGTTGCTCTTTGCATTTATTCAAAAGGATTAACACCAACACGATAATAATTGCAGTAAGTCCGAAGATAATCTTGTCTTTAACTTGTAGCATACACAATTCCTCCTATTACTGCCGATGTCAAAAGTAAAGCTCCGAATGGAGTGATTCCTGCATTCAATACTTGTTCAGCTTGCTGCCCGGTGGAAACACCTTTTCCGAAAATATTATCAACGTCCACATAGGGTGTATTTCCGAACTCTTCGATATGTACATAGACTGTATCTTTATTTTGCAATGATTTATACGAACGTACCGTATTAGAACCAAGAACGGCAACAGCATTTTTAGGACATCCGTTACACATTAGGGCATCACTCGAATTTCCCTCAACCGTGTACAATCCATTTTCATTCATCCATATCGGAATACCCATGTGTCCCGTTGCGTCACCTGTAGGATACCAAAACAGACAGCCGATAGCCGGAGTTCTATCTACTCTCAATCCGTATTTTCTTGCAAAAGCAACAACCGCTTTACTTGATCCTTGGAATGCGATCGGACACTTTAAACCAATATTATCCCCTGCACGATTGACAACGGCAGTGGAGAAAAAAGCACACCAAGGATTCCCTATAACTTTGTTATAATCATTATCAAATAAA
Organism: uncultured Chitinophagaceae bacterium; assembly: GCA_964527785.1. Lineage (GTDB taxonomy): Bacteria > Bacteroidota > Ignavibacteria > Kapaibacteriales > UBA961 > JADJXV01. The sequence continues at coordinate 40,793 of CAZGNO010000005.1, read as the reverse complement.
TACTTATAGCAATCAACATTGTTTTCCTTGCAATTTTGCTCGCGCCACCCTTTGGCGTATCCGAGTGCCACTGTAATTATTTCTTTGCCGTATGCTGTAGTAGTTATCATTTACCAAGTTGTCAAGAGAAAAATATCAAATTGCTTTTGCTTATTCTCATCTACGTACAAAAGCGGAGTGTACTTAACATTATAGTTTGCAAGAACATCGTGAAGATACTTGCTAAACAGTTCCACGTTTTTTTGTTGTTCTTCAGGTGTACCGACAGGATTACTGACAATTGTCATTTGAAAACTATTATCAGGATAAAACACCGGTCGAAGATTGCATTTGTAAACGAGCTTTGCTTGATCAATCAAATTACCGGCTTCCGTTTCATCTTCGATTCTACGTTGGAGATACCCGTCATCTCGTTTGCTCATGTCCAACTCTTCAGTTGTCTCCATGAATTTTTGGATACTTGCCTCATCCATACTTGCCTCACTTCTGATTTAGTGGAACAAGAGAAATGTAGGATTTGACCGGCTCAGTGATAACGCCAAGTTTCAATCCGAATGGACTGAGTTTAGCAAACGCAAATTCTTCAACTTCTTTCTTGGCTTGTTGAATTTCTGCTTGAAGTTGCTCTTCATTTTTGCGTACAACTTCGTATGCTTCTTTGATCCGTCTTTCCTCTAATTCACGGATTTGTGCGTCAGTGAGAGGGGGGACAACCGGCTTTGCATCCTTTCTTGGTCTGCCAACTCTGCTTTTCGGCTTTACTTCCGGCTCCGTCTGTATGTTTTCTACAGCCGGTGTTTGTGCGTCTGCTGTACTCATAAATAATCACTCCTTAATTATTTGAAAATAAACTGTTTTTCTAATTTGTTTCTTGCTTGCAATCAGTTAAGAATTACCCAATCTTCAGCAAGAATATCTGTTTGCGAAGCAAGCCAACCCGGGACAACATATCCCTGAGCATCGAACATCGCAAGATATGGACGGACTTTTATTTGAGTTCCCACTTCCACACCTAATCGTTTTGAAGTTGCTTCGTTTGCAGGAATATTATCATATCCCGGCATTTGATATACAAACATTTTCTTACCGTTCCATCCTTCACGGGCTACTTTCTTTCCTTGTTTTGCAGCTTCAATGGCTTGACCAAAATTGTACATAATCACTCCTTAATTATTTGAAAAATATAACTATTGTTTTTTTTCTCGTTTTGATTTTCTATTGTTTTTAACTGCGAAAAATATCGTTACCAAACCTGTTGCTATGGCTACAACACTTGCAGCAATTTGACCAACTTTTACCCATTCGTCCAATGTAAATACACCCGTCATTGCGAGCGTTCTTGTCCATCCAAAAAAACTTGAAATGTTGTTAAACCCCCATGAGATAACAGCAAATAGAGAAGAAATGATAAAACCCATCGGCGATATTTTTCCTGTTGGATGTTCCATGTTTACTATCCTGCAATTTCTACAAGCGTTACGGCTGCAACCCATCTAATTGTCGCACCTGATTCACCTGTTACTTTAATTTCCAAAGCATCTGAAGTATTGTTTGCAACAGCCGTAGCAGCCCAAGTACCCGCCGAATTTGTGATTGCAGTATCGGTATTCGATCCCACCAAAGCGGTCGTACCGCTATTGTTCGCTATTGTTCCTTGAATTACTGCATGGAACGCATCGCCGGGTGTATCCGTTCTCCTACCTGTCACCCTTGCGAAAAAACCGTATGTTCTGCCGGATGCAATAGCGATACCTGCTCCACCACCATTAGGTGAAATTACTGTTACCGTATCATCAGTTGTTTGCCTTCTACAAATAAATTCCGATACTTGTGCATCGCCGACCGCCGCAAACATTCCAGACGCTTTTGCAAACTGTCCACCTTTATTTGCTTTTGCTTGAAGTCCAAACGCATAGGCATTATCCCCAGTTGGCACATCACAATAACTACCTATAGCCATGCTAAAATTAGCTGCAACATTATTATTATCTCCTATAGCAATAGCAGTAGCCGAAACAACATTAGTTGATCCAATTCCAATTGCTAAGGACGCTGAGAGGTTATTGCTCACCCCTATTGCCATGCAATTATCATTAGAAGTTGTGTTTGCATAACCTACACAAAATGAATGCTGACCACCGCAAATATTCGACATCCCTAATGCTGCTCCGGCGAATCCTGTAGCTCTATTAGCATAACCACCTCCGATAAAAGCATAATCACCGCTTGCCACATCAGCTGCGGCTGATCTTTCAAGTTGCAAATCAACTGCATTTGTTCCCCGTTTATTGCCGCCTGTTGCTGTACTATCCGCTAACTGTAATTGGAATGCTCCATTACCTATTGGTGAAAAAACTGCATCTTGATGTGTAGTTCCACCACTTGCCAAAAGTAGAGAGGCATTTACAGTATTGTTCGGGCTTGCAGTCTCTAATGATCCTGTGAATCCTGTTACTCCGCTCGTAGTTGGAACCCATGTAGGAGCAAGAGTAGTTCCATTGCTTTGCAAAACATATCCGGCTGTACCATTAGCAAGCATTGCAGTAACACCCGCCGCAGATTGATACGGGATTGTTCCACCACTTCCACCTGCTAAACTTGTAGCTAATCCGGCTGTCAATCCCGATGCAGTTCCGGTAACGTTTGTCATAACACCACTTGTGGGCGTTCCCAAGACAGGAGCGGTCAGCGTAGGAGTATTAATTGTTGGAGAAGTTAGCGTTTTGTTTGTAAGGGTTTGCGTACCTGTCAACGTTGCCACTGACGACGGCAATCCCCAACTTAATCCGCCACTGCCATCATTCGTAAGTACACCACTTGCGTTATTCGAAGGAAAAGTAATTACATGATCTGTAACAGTTGCAGGAAGGGCAAAGGTCATTGTACCTGATGTTGCAGCTCTTATAGCAATGCTTCCTTGCTCGAATGTATAGTATGTACCGACCGTACCACCTTTGGACATTTCAAACTCTAACTTGCTTGTAGCAGTTGCATCTGCTACATCTGTCCATGACCATTTATAAGAGCCAAGTTGCTTATTACTTCCACCATCACAATCGGCATAAAAATTAATACGAGTTCCAAACCCTGTTGAGGGTGTTCCCCCCGATGCACCTACGTAAAAACCAAAAACATTTGCAGGTGCAGTAAGCGACGTATCTTTTCGCCATGCACCAATTTGCTGCGTGAGTGTCCGAAAATTTATTCCGCCGGTATTGGTATCGTTGCCAATAGCTACAGCTCCAGTACTGGTACCGGCATTAATAGTTGTCTGTGAACTACCTGAATCATTGATAACTGTAAGCCCGGATATAACAGGTGCAGTCAACGTCTTATTTGTCAAGGTTTCTGTGCCGTCCAATGTGGCAAGCGTACCAGTTAACGGCATAGTAAGCGTAGTTGTACCTGTTGCAGTTAGTGTAGTTGAAAAAGCTCCGACCGTTGCAAATGTTGAATTGTTTGCAAGAGTAATTGTAGCCCCTGTAGCCGGTTGCGTAAATGTGTAATTATTTACTTTCGTTGCAGTAGCTACTCCAATATTTGGAGTTACAAGCGATGGAGATGTTGCAAATACTAAAGAACCCGAACCCGTTTCATCGGAAATTACTCCGGCAAGCTGAGCGGATGTAGTTGCTGCAAAAATTGATAGTGGATTTGTAAGAAGTGCATCCACATACGCCTTAGTTGCTTTTTGAGAAGCATACTTTGTATCACTGTTCGCTGATAGTGTTACATCGGTATCTTTGTTTGCAGTATTTTCAGCAGTATAGCCAAGATTGTTTTCTTGGATTGACCAATTCGACTGAGTAGATCCGGGAGTGTCAACTAATGCCCTGAGAACATCACCAATACTAACTACTTGAGCCGTAGGCAATGTTCCCGCTACGGTAATTGTCCAAATGTCGCCTTTGAGAATTGCACCCGCAGTACCGGAGCCGCCGGTAGTTGGATAGGCATTGCCACTTGCATCAAACCCGCCCCGATCGTCCCACAAGCCAGTGACCGCCGCCGCTATAGCACTTCTAACCGCTTTTTGCGAAGGAATTTTAGTATCAGAATTTGCGGCGAATGTGGAATCAGTATCCAAGTCAGCCAATTTTAGTTGAGCATCATTGGTAACATTGTCCAAACTGAGGTCACTTTTTGTAACGGTGACATTAGAAGTGAGAGCATGACCATTCACAGTACGGGTATTAGGAACATAGCCGGACAAATCTTGATCTCCGGTATTTGTACCGCTCGTATTTCCCAAAACAACTAAATGTGCATCGGTCACATATCGCTTATTCAATGAATCTGCTATACTTGCAGTTGTCAATGTAATGTTTGAATTTAATGCAGTTCCGTTAACGGTTCGGGTAATAGGCACATAACCGGACAAATCTTGATCTCCCGTATTCGTACCGCTTGTATTTCCGATAACAGTCAATTGTGCATCGGACACATATCGTTTATTCGAAGAATCTGCTATACTTCCAGTGGTTAATGTAACGTTCGATGATAGTGCTGAGCCGTTTATAGTTCGTGTAACTGGAACATAATTCGCGAGGTCATCTGCTGTAGCAAGTGTTCCGGTTGTTGGGAACGTGACCGTAGTTGTACCGGTGAATGTAAGCGTAGAAGCAAATGCACCAACAGTAGAGAATGTAGAAGTATCGGCAAGTGCAATCGTCGCACCCGTCGCAGGTGTTGTAAATGTGTAATTATTCAGCTTAGTAGCTGTAGCAACTCCAATGTTAGGTGTTACAAGCGTTGGCGATGTTCCGAACACCAATGCACCCGTACCGGTTTCATTGGAAATTACACCACGCAATTGGTCTGAAGTAGTTGCCGCGAATTGTGCAAGTGTATCAGCTCTAAGAGCATCACCCGTACCTATGACCGTTTCCTGCCATGTCCCATCACCAAATAAAATTGTAGTAGGAGATGGTGTACCACTGCCAAGACGTTCAGGATCGAACGTACCGGAAATGACAAAAGTCGCATCTATCGGTGCAGCTAATGGCGGATATACTATAAAACTTTCCATTCCCATTATGATTTTCTTCCTAAAAATCCTAATACTTGCATTCTGCCAAGTGGAAATTTGTAATTACGTAAGCGAGGGTGAACGCCTCCGCCGTCTCGTTGGTCACCGGTTGTTCCGGCTGAAGTGTTGAATCCGATGGTAGTAACCCATCCGGCTCTTTTTACGCTGTCTATTCGCTCTACATGTCCACTTGCAGTTTTAGCAAACTTCCAAAAAATCAAATCTTTCGGTTGTGGGATAGCTACAGTCTGTGTACCTTTCCGGCAACCATTATAAAACCCAGCCGAAGCAAGCCCGACGCGAAGGAGTGGAACGTCGAGCTTGCCGCCTCTGCAAACTCCGGCTGAAGATGCTACGTAAAATCCCCAATATTGACCTGCATAGCAGTAGGGATAACCTTTTCCTAAACCGACTGAGCGTAAATAACCGTCTATTTCCGGTCCGTCATTCCGTCCCGTTTGTTCCACAACACCTATTTGTGTTTTGATTGAATCAAACGATGCATTCCACAATTGAAGAGAGCAAGGAATTTCAAACCGTCGTGCTTGTGCATTAGCGGAACTGTGTGAACTGAACACCAACAGCAACCAAACCGAATAACAAGCAATTACCGAGATAAATTTTCGCGATTGCATCTGTATTTCTTTCTTGAATGAAATTTACAGTTGTGTAGGCATACGTTGTAATGCCGGAGAAAATGACAACAGCACACGCATAGATAAAGCATGTTGCAAGTGTGCGGAGTGTTTCTCTTTCAAATCCGATGTACATAAGAGCTAAAAGCACAAGTATAGTCAGTAATGCATGTCGTTTGCACCAATCGTATGCCGCTCCGATATATCCTAAGTATGTTAAGAAGCTCATAATACTACTCCAAAGTGTTTTTGAACATTGCTCTCAATTTTATCCTTGAAAGCAGTTTGAGTTTGTGTAGGCATCCGATTGAAATCAATCAGATTAATTTGCTGTATTACTTCAGCAGGAGCGGAAGTATTTACCGTATTGACTTGATAGTTTTGTGTTTTTTTGCATTCTGGAGGAAGACTTGCACATTCATTTTTTACATAATGGACAAGTAGCCCTTCCTCTATAAAATTCAAATCCGACCAATTCACTTTCTGAAAAACGTTTAGCAACCATGCCGGAACGTCTGTAGCAATTTGTTGGGGTCTCATTATTTAAGCTCCTTCGATTTGCGGAGCAACCGGCGGAGCCATTGCAGCGGGCTTCGGAGGTACTCCATTAGTATTTGTATTTTGTACTTGATTTGGTTGTATTTGCGCCGGTTGAACTTGATTATTCTGCACCGGTTGAACTGTAATCGGCTGAGGCGCATTTTGGGCAGGTTGTGGATTGTTATTATTACCACCACCAAAAATTGCTTGACCTGTTGCGACAAGAGCGGGAACGGTTTTCAAGAAATCCATAAAGTTAAATCCGTCAGCCAAACCTCCGGGACTTGCTTTGTTGATTTTTTCCTGTGCGGCTTTTTCCTGATCACGTTGAAAAATTTGGAAATCAAATTTATCTTTCTCCAACTTCATTTGCCGGTTGAAATCTGTTCGCATTGATTCTACATCCGCTTTAGCTTTTTCAAGCAGTGTTTTAGCGGCTATAAGCTCGTTTTGAACACCGTAATACTCTTTCATCCAATTATCAACTGATGCTTCGAGTTTGCCGATTTGTACATCTTGACTATGCTTGTCCATTTCAAAGGCAAGCCGCATCCGCTCCAATTCTTCAGCATGATTTTTCCGAATGTCCTCTACCTGCTTGTCTCTGAGAATATGATCTTCCCGTCTATTTTCTTCGGAAATTCTCAATTGCTCTTTTAAGGTAGAATTAAGAGTTTCATAGAGTTCCCGTTGTTCTTTCAATGTACGTGGATGAGCAGTGCCATACGAACCGTCATTATTTGCGGACATCCGTTCCGGTATATAATAGTTTTGGTCGTTTGCTGTGGCTTGTGCGGGTGCGGTATAATTATCCCCTAAATTCCGTTCTTTCTTTACTGAAGGAATATTAGGTGTGAATTGATCCCAATACACCGGTTGACCGTTTGATTCCAATTCGTATATCTGATAGGTTTTCTTAGGGTCTAAAGGTATTTTCGGTTGCTTGTTTTTTATCAAATCAATAACACTGACAATGTTCATTTTTTTTAATTCTGAACCGTGCAGTGTTATAGATGATTTTTGTTGCAATGTTGGGTTTGAACGGGTAGAGTTATCTTTCGGAACTCCAATTAAATACGATTTTATTATGCTGAACTTTCGTATTTCGTTTTCGTGACCTTGTTCAATGCTCGTTGTCATTATGTCCACTCCTGAGATAATGATTGAGTTGAAGAATTACCGGTTGTATTTGCGGCAACAACACTGACACCGGTAGTTTGATTTAATGCCGCGAAGTCTGTAGAATTCAATTCATTCAAAACGCGATTTGCATATAATTCGCCGTTTTTGAAAATCTTTGTATTCGATTTGCTTTCTTGGTAAGAACCTTGATTATAAGCGTGTACGGCTTTTCTCCAATTCTTTCCATACCGTTTATATTGTCTCACCAATTCATATTGCCCTAAAAAAACTGCATACGAAGGATCGTAAATTTTATCAGGACTGTATGGAAGTTTTAAGAACTTCGTTTCTACTTCTTTTTGTGTCCCTTCGAGCATTTGCATCATGCCCCGAGCTGTAGAATTTTTATTTTTAGCGTTCGGGTTATAGCTTCTGTTTTCAATTTTTTGAACTGAGAAAGCATACATGAGAATTTCATCAGCAGGAACTTTCAACAAATTCGCTACTGCTATTGCTTGCTCCGCATGAATTCTATATGCTTCATTTACTGTCATTTTATACCGTTCCTATAAATTCAAATTCTGCGAGTACAGGATAGCGTTGAATTTTACCGTCTATCCATTGACCTGCCATTGCATACACTTGAAGTGCATCGAAAACATTCTTCAATCCCTTAAGTAAAATAGGAATGGGAGGTTCATAGCAGAAAGGTAAACTCCGACCAATTGACAAATCACCCTTATTGCTTTTCTTACCGAAATTTGAAGATGATAATGTCTGGAATATATTCGTACTGCTTCGTACTGCAAGATGAGGATGAAAGTAATTAGGTTCCCATCCACCTATTTCTGCAAAACGAAAGCGCGATTGAACATAGGCATCATTCATTGTAGTTAATGATCCCTCTATAGCATCAAGTGTATCAGTATCTTGATCAACATTGCCTGTTAGAGTAACATCGAAAGCTCTGTAAATAGCTTTAGTTAGAAATACTTTCTTGTTATCACCGCCCAACAATGAAACATCGGTAACAGCTCTAAGCCGAGTAGTATATGGTGCAGTTATCAATGCACCTGTTCCCATAGCAGCATCAGCTTGACCGCATTTAAGCAATTCAAGCAAATATCCGTCAGGTGTATTCGCAATAAAATCATCGTCCTGAATACTTGCCGTATCGGTACTTGATATGAAAGTTGCGAACAAAGGTTCAAAACCTTCCCATGCTTCCAAGATTGCACTTTTATTTCCAAATACTACAGGATCGTTAAGCATTAGTTTGTGTGGTTTGCGCCCTACGCAAGTTAAAAACAAGTTTTACATCAATGGGAATAGAATTGTTCTCAGTTCCACTTTCGGGTGTATTATGCTTTGCAACAAGACTGAGAGTGCTATTTTTTGGAAGAAAGAACTGCGGAAACGTTTCCCGTTCTATCATTTTCTTAAAAGCAAATGCAGATACTTTTTTATTTGTGACCTCTGCTTCGGTGCTGTCAATTTTGAGTAGCAACGTAATATCATCGTGAACTGCACTTTCAAGAATTGCACCGTCATCATCAAACATAACGAGAGAACCACCGGTCACCCAGAAGTTATCTTTTGCATTCCATTCACTTGCAGAACCTTCGTTATTTAATGTTGATATTCTTGATTCCAATGAAATCATTTCAGGCATTAACATAAATTTTCCCTTTAGAGAGTATAAAGAGGCAGGATTGCTCTTGCCTCTTTATATATTTAGAATTTTGAATTAATCGCCGTTTTTCTTAGTTGGTTGTTTTTGCAGTTTTACGGATACCGTATCCGTAGAAGTGCAAAGCACATGAACGAGCTGTTGTTCCTGTGGTGTTTGCTCCATTCACATTTGGATAGTGACTGTTTGTTGCCGCAGTTGCCGCAGTAGAAAGTCCGGCAGGAGGCGTAACAATAACTGTCAACTGGGAACCGGCAGGAATTTCGATCGGCTCAGGCAACTTCACAGAGAAATCTTGTGTTTTGCTCACCAGAACGTCAGTTCCCTGACCATTACCGACCGATCTGTGCGGAAGGAACATAAACAAAGGAGCTTCGAACACCTCGGTATTTCCAACTTTGAATTTTACTTGAGTACCTGTTACAAAGAAGTGATAGGCATCTTCATCAGTTCCCGATGCTTCCAAGACAGCCAAAGCAATACGAGGGATAATTTCGACACGGTCAATTCTCACATAGTCACTGTTGAAACCGCCCGGATAAGTCTTGCTACCGGTAAATGCTTTTGGGATTGTGCGTCCCGAATCAAAAAACACTTGTTCGGTTACAGTTGCACCCATTTCATAAGTGACAATATTTTGCAGGATCAAGGGACTTGCTTTACCTTGACCGATTGTCGCAGGGTTTACACCCATCATGTCTATTTGCGCTTGTGTTTGCACCTGCGCAGCAATAAGAGCTTCATTCATTAAATTATCTCCGAAATAAAAAAATATTAATAAGTATTATTCAACTTTTTCTGATGGTTACAATTAATTACCATCCACCGGTATCAGAGTCACCATCATCCCAACTTACACCTGCCAAAGCAGTTGGGTTCGGAGCCATGCGCACGAAATCATTAATGGTAGAAGTTCCGATTGGTTCTTGTACCGAATGAGCCATACGTTCAATTTCGTTTGGATTGTAAGCAAGGATATCTTCACCTCCTGCGCTTACTGTTTCAGTCGTTATGTAACCGATACCACTTACCGGAGAAGCGGTTGTAGGTTGACCGGCAGTAGTTCCAGTCCCGGAATTTTGCGTGTTTGATGCCCATTCACCACCAGCTGTAGTTTCAGAAAATCTCCACACAGGTTTCGATAAAAGTTGCTGAATCAAACCGCCCCCCTTTGTATAAACAAGGTGCGTTAATGCAACTCCGATTGCAGCATGGCACAATGAAGGGAGATTAAGCATTTTACCGGCAATGTATGGAACACCCGCACCGAGAAGCATTGCAGGAACACCTGATAATCCTACAACTGTCGGGGCGAGTGTGTAGAAAATAGGAACTCCTATTGCAATCAAATCATCAACTATAGCCGGAACACCAAAGCCCTCTTTGACATTCGCTACAATGTTGAAGTTAAACCGTTTGTCTTTAGCTCTTGCCATCTTTTTTCCTCTTTGGAAAAATTAAAAAATAAAAAATACAAGTAGTTTTAATTCAATGAATTACCGTTTCTTCCAAGCAACTGCACCAACTATTCCCAAGAAAATTCCAAATATTGCGATCAGGATGAACCACAAGGCATTTAAATTGCCTTTTTCACAGTTTACCGGAGGGGGAAGGTATGCACTTGCGTTTGGATCAGTTACGTATTGAATTGTTTGTGTTGATGTTGTTTCGTCAGGAGCGGTATCATTACTCAAACCGCTCAAACCATTTGCTTTTTTGTACTTGTTAAGTTCGTCCAAACAGGCAGGAATTGGTTTTTCTTCAGTTGGATCACAGATAAGCACTTCGGAACTCATCTCTACAGCTATATCGTCAGGACTATTTTGTGTAGGACTTGCCCAATAGGTCATTTGCACCGTTTCCTCACGGCAGTTCTTGGTATCACACGGGCAATCTGTTGAGCTTGCAGCCCCGCCACCAATTGGTGGAGTGGACATAAGCGAGGTATTTCCGGTTTCTGTGAGCTTGTAGAACAAAAACCCATAATCCGGGTCTTGTGTCCCTTGATTAAAAGCGTACAAGAAACCCGTATCAGGATGTTTATAAACTTTATATCCTTGGAACGTACCTACATGCACCGAACCTTGATACGGCTGAATTCTCTTCGCACTCACATTGTCAAGTGGAGTAGAGGACATCGTGTACACAGCCGCCGCATTGAAATCGTCTCTAAGTCCGCGCACACCTGGCATTGCTTTTTTTACATCGCCGCAGCTTCCGTCTTGGCTGCAAGTCAATGTCCGACCGAAAACACCGGAGCTATTTCCACCCGGAACTGCTAATTGAATATTCATAAATGCCTTACCTTGAAATATTTTTAATGGATTCTAATTCAGCTTGACATGCCGGAACAATTGATTTCGGCGTAGTACATACCATCCTTTTTACGAGCATCACAATCGGTACATCCGTTGGACTAAGTTTTTGCGGACGAGCAAAGTATGTTGATTTCCTTTGTTCAGTTCTGCAATTCGATGGGCATGGCTTGCATGTAGATTCTGAATTATTTCCTTCAGGCGTTCCGAAAAAATATCCCGGTATCGCTCCTAATTCCGATTCTGTAGTTTTGCTAATTCTTGTGAACATGCTTGTTGAGGCATCGAAGCCGTATTTTCACACTTAATAATTTTCCGATTCATCACTATCGGAATGTCACTTTCACTTGTCTTATTCGCTCGTGCGTAGTACATCGTTTTTTGCTCTTGTTTTTTGCAGTTCGTAGGACATTTAGGACACTTCAAAGGATTTGGATTCCATCCCGTCGTTACTCTTTTCACTGCCTCTTTTTGAACTGCTACATTGCAAGGAACTAACTCTATAACTTGTGTAACTCTTCTTTTATCATCAGTATAGGACACATTTTGCAAATTTGGAGAACCTGTATTTTCTACACCCGAAAAATAGAGCAGATAAATTTTGCTTGTTGCCGGATCTTGAAATACCCAATTACTTCTTAACGGACCGCGAGAATTCACATCTATCTGAACGCTCCCTTGATCCTTTGGCATTCCGGTTCCTTGTAACTCTGTGAATGCTCCGATTCTTTTGCCAAATCCTGTGTTGAAATTTGTGTAAGCACTGTTATTCGCATACACTAAGAGCGTTCCCCACATTTGGGGGACTTCCTCACCCAATTTCCAACAGTTTTTTTCCCTGTCTGTCAAACCCTGTGGATTTCCGATGAGATTTTCATCGCCTAATCCTTGTAATACATTGGGTTTGGTAAGCTGAATGATTGCCATGTTGAAATTACATGCGATTGTTATAGGCGTTGTTGTTGCAACTTGTACAACCTAAGCCCGACATTCCACCGCCCTTTAGTTTCTGCAATTCTGCGGCACATGATTGTTGTGGAGCTGAAGTTGTGTTTTCACACTTCACGATCTTTTTGTTCATCACAATTGGAATATCCGTTTCACTCAACTTCTGAGGGCGAGCGAAATAGGTTTGCTTCTTAGTTTCCGTCCGGCAATTTGTTGGACAAGCAGGGCAATCTGTTGAACTTCTAATTCGTGGAGTAGAACTTGCACTTGCTCCTTTACATGTCACTTGATTAAGGTCGGTATAAAATTCACCCTCTTTCAAGTAGAATTTCAATGCACCGTCATAACCGCCGACATTTCCGTAGTAAACTTCCACACCACTTCCATTAACTACCATTGCTCCATAACCGTTTGCAGAATCGTAAGCGTATTTCAGCGTTGTCAGGGAGAGTTTACCGCCGTTAGTTGTAATCAATCTCCATTGTTGACCTTTAGCCCAACATCCTGAATAATCCGGTGTGGCTGTGCCTGAACTTCCAATATTGCCATACGCTCCTCCCACATCAAGGATCATGAATCCTAACCCACGCAATCCGCCGCCGTTACCTGCACCCACATTGCCCGTCACCCCGATTGCTCCTTTACGCGACCAAGAATTCATATCAAAGTATGAGAGTCTGGGATCGCCGCCTTGCATTTGACCTGCTGGAATAATCATCTTATAACCTCGTTTAATAAAATTCAGCGTAAATATTTTTTACTTTACAGCCATTCAGGATAATTGAAAGTTTTGCCCTCACAACCCGTTACAGGGGCATTTACTATTCGTTCTGTTTTAACTTCTTTTACAACTTCTTTTACAACAGGAACTTCAACTTTCTGAATAACCGTCTTTTCTACCGGTACAGGCACATGAATTATTCTATCCCGTCTAATGAATACCGGCTTTCCAACAATCTCTTTTTCCTTTTTAACAATCGTTATCACTTTCAAAGGAGGCGGAGTAGCAACTTGCTGTTGAGGAACAATTATCCTCTTCTGAGGCGGCGCACTTCGAGCCGCATTCATATTCTTACTGTTTGTATTAGTGTCTTGGCTATTCGTGATGTTGATGCTAATCGGGCTTGCCGGAGGGCAACACTGACCATTTGCATCAACCGCAGTATTTCCGTTAACACCCGATGAACCCTGTGCGCCCGTTGGCGTTGGTACTCCGGCAGGACCTCCCGAACCTACAGCAGTAGGAATTTGAGGATCCGGCGGAGGAACTAACTGACCATCTTTATACAAACAATATCCATCTAACCCGTTCATATTTATCTCCATTCATCGGTGAATGCTTTCGGCTGCGCTTTCGTTCCACCGCCTACAGAATCAGCGAAAACAGGAATTCTTACTTCATCAGCGATTAGTTGAGCCCATTCGTAGCGTTTCATGTCCGGTATCACAATTGGCATCACAAACTGTTTTGCACCTTTTTCAAGAACTTCGTTAGCTCTTTCTTTCAAACCGCGAAGACTTAGTTCGTCGAACGCATCAGCACCGACCGGCTGTCCGAGTGCGCTTTGAATTGCCGCTTTGTGCAGATTCACGTTGCTTATATCATTTGTTTCGTTGATTGCCTTTTGGAAAATCTCCGACACACCCGGAATTGCAGCCGATAAAGTATCACTTGTAGTTGCCGCGAGTAAGTTTTGCAGAACGGGAACTTTTGTCATAGTTCCTGCATCAATCAAGTTTGTAACTACCGAACCCGAACGATTTGCAGCAGATAGAGAGCGGATAGTATCCATTTGAAACAAGTTCTGAACTCTTCCGACCAAATCACCATATCCGAGAGAAGATTTACCGAGCAATGCAGAAATATCACCTTTCAACAAACTGTCTTTTGCACCAAGTATATTTCCACTTATCCCCAAACCTTCCATTGCACCTAAATAATTGCCACTTGTGATATTTGCGTAGATTGCAGTAGCTTTTGGAATCAAAGAACGATATTCAGCAGGAAGCATCAATTGAGCCGCATCAGCAAGAACACTTACGTCGAAATGACCTTGCGTAGCTATAATTGTCAGAGACTTAGACAGTATATCGAAAGCCATGGGAGGAATTCCGATCATAGCCGCGAATGGCTTTGCTATAGCTAAAATGATTGTCAATGCTTTTTCCATCACAGAAGCGAACGTGATGGGCTTACCTGAATTTAGAATCACAATCGGACGGTCGAATTTTCGTCCGGTATTTTCGATTTGCGTGAGCAAACTTGGAAAATCGTTGTATGGCTGTAATGTCAGTCCGGGAAGTCCATCTCTCTGAGATTCATTCATGTCAATCCACGAAGCATAACCGCCGTACCGTTGACCGACACCCGCCATCATAAAAGCATTTGCCTCGAAAGCCCCGCCCGTACCCATGTTTCTCGGAATCCTGAAGGTGTAAGGATCTCTTCCCAATAGAGATTTTCCCCAAATCAGTCCCCAAGCTTCACGGGATTCAGTTGCAATTACAATTGTATTCCCATTTTTGTCTGTAAATACTCCATAGCCCGAATGTCCCTTTGCTCCCGGTACACCAAGAGCAGAACCGTATATTTCTTCAGGAGGTGCGCTTTCAAAAGAATACTCACCATTGATGAATTCGCCCGACGCTCCTGCCCCCGCTATATCAGACGCTACACGCAAATCGCGTAGAGCTTCCCAATGAAGGGCTTTTGATTGTGCGGAGAGCTGTGTGTTTGGCATTTTAAGCTATTTTGTAAATTTTAATTCTTCGTACCGGCTCTTTTTCGTGTCCAAAACCGTATTGCATCATTACAGCATCTAAAGGAGTTACAATGTTCAGACTTGGGATAAATGCGAGTGAATATACATGTGTAAATTCGTTTTCAACATTTTCTTCTTTCCAAGCAATAACTTTTGCGTATAATCTCCTATATCCGAGAGCGAGCAAGAGGGCGAAAACGGCAGTTGTCATACAATCACAGTCACCTTCTCCGAGCCATGTAAGAGAATGTCTTGGAGATGCAACCAATTCATTCTCACCGTCTTCTTTGTATTTTATATGCTCCACGACATACATGTATGCCGCTTTAATCCGTTCAATATCAGTCGAGTATTTTTGCTTGATCTCATTGGCAATTCTAATAATTGCCTCGTCCTGTGAATCATTCCAAGCGTATTTTTTCATTAACCGGACGGTATTGTCAACATCTTTATCACCACCGACCATTGTCCCATAACTCCAAATCCTAACCCCATTCTTAAGCGTTCGCAGTAGTTTCCGTTCCATCAGGTTGTCGAATAAAGTAGATGATTGCTCCACATACAATGGCTCCTATTGCACCGTACAAAACATTGTGCGTATAGAACCCCACAGCAAGCCCGCCGCCGATTCCTGCAAGTAAAGCAGGGATGATATATTGTTGCAGATTTTCTTTTACTCCTTGCTGACAAACTTTTTCCATTATTCCGGCTGGCAGTTTTTTGAGCATTTCAACAGCGTTTCCTTCCGGCAATCGTTTAATCGAATTCAGAAGCTCATCCGCAGCAATTTGAGTTACATCAACTCCAAGTCCGTCCATACCTAATAATTCCATAGCTTTATTTTGATGTAAGTGCAGTAAAAAATGGAGCTAAAAAATAAATTGCTATTCCGGCAGCACCAATGATTAAAATCCATTTGCCGATTGTGATAATATCCGAGAATGTACCTTCAATCGCTTCACCGGCAGCAGTAACACCCGATCCCGCATTGGCAGGTTTTTCAAGTTGTTCTTTGTTGATTTTGTATTTCTGAGGTGCGATATACTGATAACTTAGTCGTGTGGCGGAATCTGCATACGTTGCATAGTACAGATTATACAGAACTTCTTTTACCATGAAGTAAACTTGACCGGAAACCAATTCCACATGCTTAATGATTTTTTCTGCTTCGGATAAAAGAGTAGGGTAGGTTTTTGTTGAATCAGGGTACGAGTATTTTGAAGGATCAAATTCAGGGATTTTCCCTGCCATTGCTTCATTATAATACACGTTCATTATACATGCAGTGCTTGAAATATTTGCGCAGTTTGAATCAATACCGTAGTCAACAGGGAAACAGTAATTTATTACCGAACCATCTACAGAGGCGTGATTGGCATTTACTCTATCGGTGACAACGGCAGCAGCTTTTTCATAATCACCCTGTAAGAGTGTCCACCAAAAGCGTTTGAACATTGGATAAGATGATGTGCAAGGATTATCCCCGCCATCACAAAGCGATGACACCTGCGACACTCTTGCCACCGGTGCGGAAAGTAATTTTTCTACATTTGAAGGTATGGTAATAGTGTAAAACACTGTGATCTTTGCACACTTTGTTTGTAAAAACTTGAGTGCAAAGCTCTGTAGTTTGGAGTGTAGAAAAAAGCGGTTGTTATTCCTTACGCTGTTTTTCTATTGGTAATTAGAGATTTCTCGGAGGGTTATCATCGGTTGAAAAAGTTTTTCCTTACGGACATTATGACGTGTAAATGTCATATTGGCTATGCCCGTTTTTTTCGCAGTTGTTTTTTTACCTTTCTGAGAAGCCGGTATTTTCTCATATATTCTTTATTATAGTCTCGAAATTTTACTTTCAGTTCTTCACCGTTCTGAGCTTTATAGAAAGCATTGATTTCAGCCCGGACTTCATCAGTATAATAGTCACAACGGCGACGTTTTTTCTTCATTAATGCACCTATATTATAGTAGAGATTCCTTTACTTTTAACTTAACACAGTATTTCAATCTTCACCGATAAACACACTGTTCTCATAACTTGGCTCTTGGAACTCAGAGGCATGTTTAAGAATGAACTGTTCCATTTTTTCAAGTTCTTTAATCAACATATTGATTTTGTAAAGAGCATTTTCCCTGCTTTTTTTATTTCCCACATTACCATGTAAGTTGATTCTATTGTGGCAGTCTGAAATTGCAATGCTGTATTCTGCATACTTTTCAATTTTGCAGCGTATGAATGCCGGAGAATCACAATCAGGTTTATTCAAAAACACACGGGAACAATATCCCTTTTTCAAACCTTTACTACTTTTTTTCTTCTTTCTTGCAACAGTCCTTGG
>CAZGNO010000005.1:0-23403 GCA_964527785.1 uncultured Chitinophagaceae bacterium | reverse complement strand
GGGGGGGGGGATTAAGTTGACTTACGGCGTTTCTCATAAAATTTATAAAATCTTATTGGTACAGTTTGGGTACAGTTTTATAATATTTTCAAAAATACAAATAAAAAAACCTCTTTGTAACTTTTTAGTTTACAAAGAGGTTATATTTTGTGCTTCCTGAGGGACTCGAACCCTCGGCCCATTGATTAAGAGTCAATTGCTCTAGCCAGCTGAGCTAAGGAAGCGTTGCAAACTTACGCAATTTGGCTAAAATAGAAAAGGACATTTCTCGTTTTATATCTCCTTTGCTGCTTTCTATGCCCTTCACAATAAAAATTCCTCGTAATTTTGTAATCTGAAACTGTTCCCGAACAATAAATTCAATATGGAGACAATAGTACAATGAACCCAAAAATGTTTGTTAGCGACCGATTTGTTGATCGTCATATAGGTCCCGATGCTAACGATAAAGTAAAAATGCTTCAAACGATAGGTGTTGATTCCCTAGACCAGCTCATAAACCAAACAATTCCCCCTGCGATACGCCTTAAAAAACCACTTTCCGGCACAACAGCCCAAACTGAAACCGAATTTTTAGAATCTCTTCGTGAAGTTGCCTCGCATAACAAGGTATTCAAATCGTATATTGGGATGGGATATTATAATTGTACAACTCCTCCTGTTATTCTCCGAAATGTAATGGAAAACCCCGGATGGTACACACAATACACTCCCTACCAAGCCGAAATCAGTCAAGGGCGTTTGGAAGCGTTATTAAATTTCCAGACAATGATTATTGACCTGACAGGAATGCAAATAGCAAACGCTTCCCTGCTTGACGAAGCTACCGCAGCTGCCGAAGCAATGCACCTTTTCCATGCTTCACGCCCCAAAGAAGCAGCAGAAAAACACGCGTTCTTTGTGTCTGAGAACTGTTTCCCGCAAACAATTGACCTTCTCAAAACCCGTTCAGAACCGCTTGGAATAGACCTTATTATTGGCAATCATGAAACCATTGACTGGACAAATGTGTTCGGCGCGCTTGTTCAATATCCTGACGGGAACGGTGAAATCAATAATTACGCCTCGTTCTGCTCAGCAGCGCATGAAAATCATGCTTTTGTAGCGGTAGCAGCTGATTTACTAAGTTTGTGCGTGCTCACGCCACCCGGTGAATTTGGTGCTGATGTAGTGCTTGGCACTGCCCAACGCTTCGGCGTTCCGATGGGTTACGGCGGACCTCACGCAGCATTTTTTGCAACGAAAGAAGACTTCAAACGCCAAATGCCCGGGCGCATTATCGGTGTTTCGATTGATTCAAGCGGAAAACCCGCTCTTCGAATGGCACTTCAAACCCGCGAACAGCATATCCGCCGCGACAAGGCAACCAGCAATATTTGTACTGCCCAAGTTTTACTTGCAGTTATGTCGAGTATGTATGGCGTATATCATGGACCGAAAGGATTGCTTGCAATAGCAGAGCGCACCCATGCTCTAACTTCCATGCTCGCATCGGCAGCAACAACAATCGGCTGCAAAATTGAGAACACAACGTTTTTCGATACACTCAAACTATCACTTCCAAACGCTGAAATGGTTCGTCCGATTGCAGAAGCAAACGGTATGAATTTCAGGTATTATCCTGACGGTTGTGTCGGTATCTCGATTGATGAAACGACAACACAAGAAGATATTCAAGGGATACTCTATGTACTCGCTCCTGCTCTTGCCGGTAAAGCGCAGCCAAATTATACGGTAGCTACTAAAGGGTTACCTAAAGAATTGATTCGCACGTCGGAATTTATGACACATACCGTGTTCAACAGATACTATTCCGAACATGAAATGCTACGCTATATGAAGCATTTGGAAAATAAAGATTTGTCATTGGTTCACTCAATGATACCTCTCGGAAGCTGCACAATGAAACTAAATGCAACTACCGAAATGATACCGGTAACATGGCGCGAATTTGGCGGGATTCATCCGTTTGCACCGCTTTATCAAACAGAGGGTTACCAAGAGATTTTCAAAAACTTAGAAGCTGCTCTTTGCGAAATTACGGGCTTTGATGCAATTAGCTTGCAACCGAATTCCGGTGCTCAAGGCGAATATGCGGGATTACTTGCAATTCGTGAGTATCACAAATCGCGCGGCAATGCTCATCGCAATGTAGCTCTTATTCCGTCATCGGCACACGGCACAAACCCGGCTAGTGCAGTTATGGCAGGTATGAAAGTGGTAGTAACCAAATGCGACGACATGGGTAACATTGACGTTGAAGATTTGCTCGCCAAAGCGGAGCTTCACAAAGACAACCTTGCTTGTTTGATGGTGACGTATCCTTCTACACACGGTGTTTTTGAGGAATCTATCATTGAAATTTGTAAAATTATCCATGAGCGCGGCGGACAAGTATATATGGACGGCGCAAACATGAACGCCCAGGTAGGACTTACATCACCCCGTAACATCGGTGCGGACGTATGCCACTTAAATCTCCATAAAACATTCTGTATTCCTCACGGCGGCGGCGGACCGGGCATGGGACCGATTGGTGTTCGCGAACATTTGGCAGATTTTCTTCCTTCACACTCGGTTGTTGATAACGGACGTTCAATTGCATCTGCAGTGTCGGCAGCACCATGGGGAAGTTCGTCTATCCTTCTGATTTCGTGGGCATATATTCAAATGATGGGTAGCGACGGACTTACCGAAGCAACCAAGATTGCTATTCTGAATGCAAATTATATCAAGGCACGTCTCGAAAAACACTTCCCTATTCTCTACCAAGGTTCGCACGGTCGGGTAGCGCACGAGATGATTGTGGATATGCGAAAATTTAAACTGTCAGCCGGAATTGAAGTCGGTGATATTGCCAAACGCTTGATGGACTATGGTTTCCACGCTCCTACTGTTTCCTTCCCTGTTGCCGGTACGCTGATGATTGAGCCGACTGAAAGTGAGCCAATGGAAGAACTAGACCGTTTCTGTGATGCCTTAATATGCATTGGCGAAGAAATAAAGGAAATCGAAGCCGGAACGCAAAGCAGAGAAGATAATGTTCTCAAAAACGCTCCGCATACCGTGTCGGTAGTTACCGGTGATGAATGGAATCACGGATATTCACGTACAAAGGCAGCATTCCCGATGCCATGGGTTCGCGAACATAAGTTCTGGCCCTCGGTAGGACGCGTTAACGACACGCACGGGGACAGGACACTTATCTGCGCTTGCCCTCCGATTGAGGATTATCAGTAATTGATTTTGGTGTAATTCTAAAAGCCGTCCCCGTATGGAGGCGGCTTTTTTTCTTCCGAATCGGGTTTGCAAACCCGATTCTAGGGAATATCTACATTACCTATAGATTCACCAATCCAACTTCATTCTTATAGTTTTTCCACAAAACTCTAATTTCACCCCTTACTTACAAATTCAATTTGGTAACTTCCGAAAATAACTGTATTTTTGTGTCTTCATTTTTTAGTCTATCCAGAGAAAAGTCATGAACAAGATTGATGTAATCGAACAAATACACATTGCAAAGGCACTCGAAGTGCGCCGCAGCAAAAGCGAATCAGGTACTTCCGATATTCCTGCGTTTCGTCCCGGCGACACTGTTGTAGTGGCTGTGCGTGTTATTGAAGGTGAAAAAGAGCGCGTTCAGAATTATCAAGGAATTGTTATCGCGCGTCGCGGTTCGGGCATCAATGCTACGTTTCGCGTTCGTAAAGTATCTAATGGTGTTGGTGTAGAGCGTATTTTTCCTCTCTACTCACCTATTATCCAAAGTATTGACGTAGTTCGTCAGGGTAATGCCCGCCGTTCCAAACTCTATTATTTGCGTGGAATGTCAGAAAAGAAAATCAGAGCGAAACTCAGCTAATTTTCTTACTAGTGCAAAGCAAGAGATTCTTTACGGCAGACAAAATGAATTTGTTTGCCGTTTTTTTTATTTTCAATTCTGATGAAAATTTCCGGCTTTTCATTCGTTCGCAATGCAGAAATATTCGATTATCCTGTTGTGGAATCAATCACTTCCCTGCTGCCGCTCTGTGATGAAGTTGTCGTTTCCGTAGGCAAATCGGACGACCGTACCCTGGAACTCCTCCAAGCTCTCCAATCACCAAAACTCAAAATCATCGAAACCGTATGGGATGATTCGCTTCGTCAAGGCGGTAGAATCCTCGCCGACCAAACCAATGAAGCTCTAAAACACTGCACTGGTGACTGGTGCATCTACCTGCAAGCCGATGAAGTTCTTCATGAAGAAGATTATCCGATTATTCTCAGTGAAATTGCCAAAGCAGAATCCCAAAAAACGGATGCCCTGCTTTTTGCGTATCGCCATTTTTATGGAAATTATGATTATCTTGGTGCAGGACGGCAATGGTATCGGCAGGAAATTCGTGCTTTCAGAAATACCGGTAAAGTTATTTCATGGAGTGATGCGCAAGGATTTAGGAAGATGGAGAATGGAGTCCCTGTAAAGCTATCAGCCCATAGAACTAAGGCAAGGATTTTCCATTACGGCTGGGTAAAGCATCCGCGTATTCAACAGCGCAAGCAACAGTCATTTCATAAATTATGGCACTCAGACGATTGGATGAAAGAAAACATTCCAAACGTTGATGAATTTGAATATCAATGCTATGAACTGGAGCGATTCACTGAAACTCATCCCCACGTAATGAAGAAACGTATCGAGCAATCCAGAGAATGGACACAGTATTTCGACAGCAGCAGACGCAAATCCAAGCCGCTACGTATGAAAATTGCTGATGCAATCGAGAGAATGACCGGATGGCGAATAGGTGAATACAAGAATTTTATTGAGGTCTAAGTAAAGTCATGACAGTTGTTACAACTGTCATTCTGTATAGACGCTTAGAAGGAAGGTACTGTTTACCGTCGTGCATTGATACGTTATAGTTAAGACCTTGAAGGTTTTCGAAAACCTTCAAGGTCTTAGGATGTACAAAAAAAATATTTTACAACTATTCATTGCGCGACGGTAAACAACCGACCTAACCTAAAGAGAAAGAAATTTCCCGCAGGGTCACAAAGAGTTTTATAATTGGAATTATCTGCAATAGTATGGCTACACTCCCTCTTTCAGTTGCAATAATATCGTTCAACGAGGAAAATAATATTCGCAGAACTTTAGAAAGCATTGCGCCGTTTGCTGCCGAAATTATTCTTGTTGATTCCAATTCTACTGATAGAACACGCGAAATCGCGTCTGAATTCGGAGCAAAAATATATCTCGAAGAATGGAAAGGGCATATTGCTCAAAAGAATTCAGCCCTCGAAAAATGTTCGCAGGAATGGATACTATGTTTGGATTGTGATGAAGTAGTCACACCGGAACTGGTTACATCACTTTCACAAGCAATAACAACACCTCAGATAAATGGCTGGAAAATAAACAGGAGAACAGTATATCTCGGAAAAACCCTACAGTATGCATGGCAGCCGGACAGAAAATTACGGCTAGTACGCCGAGATTCAAACCCGGTGTGGGGTGGTTATAATCCGCATGATGTTTTATTCGTTGAAGGTATGACCGGTAATATCAATGGAGAATTACTCCACCATTCATATCGCGATATTCGCCAGCACTTTGAAAAGACCGTTTATTACGCATACCATACTGCCGTTTCCTATCACGCAAAAGGGAAAAAACCTAGTATTGGCAAATTACTATTTAACCCTGCCTTTTCATTCATTCGTAACTACATTTTCCAACGTGGTTTTTTAGACGGGATTCATGGATTTATCGCGGCAATAAGCGCATTTGTGTATGTGTTTCTCAAATATGTTTTTTTGTGGGAGATGAAGATAAGAGGCAAGGAATAAGAGGTAGGGATAATCTTAAAGCTCTCAGTTCTTCACTTTTGAAATCACCTGATAAAAGCTGATGAAAGGATACATCTGATCACTCAGGTCTCGAAAAAAGAATCAAACGTTTAGAACTTTCAGGATTGAATTCCTCACCAAGATAGCTGCCATAGTATTTGTGTACCAAAAATCCTGCTTGTGTGTGCAGCATTTCCATCTCTTCATAATTATATAAACGGACACGCTCTTGGAACGTCAACATTCCCCCAATACTGCCTTCCACCTCGATAACAATATCTTTAACTACAAACAGCCCCTCAATCCTTCTACATTCTGTTACAAGCGCACCTGAAAGCTCTTTTTCACTTTTGGGTACTAATGTCTGGCGAACATACTGCTCATTCAAAAAATCTAGCATGAACCACCCGTCACCGGCAAGTGCTTCACGAACCCTCGAAAGCACCAAACCGTTTTCGCAATCTTCTTCAAAATATCCAAAACTGGTAAAGAAATTAACGATTGCATCATACGGTGCATTTGGGTACGTCTCCCGCATATCACAATGTGCATACTGTAGATTCTCTAAGGTACTTTCTTTACTCGCTTTATCAATGAAGAAATGAGAATAGTCTATTCCCGTCACATCATATCCAAGCTCAGCCAGCGAGCGTGCGTGACGCCCCGTGCCACAACAAAGATCAAGCACTTTACTACCTGTTTTTACACCTGTTACCGATTGAAACAGTGCGATTGCCTTGCCTGCTTCTGCAGCAGTCCGATGACTGTATAATTCCAAATACCAAGGGCTTTCGAACCATTCATCGAACCATTCGTGTTTACTGTTCATGTCAATTATAATGATATCCTACCTTCAATAGCTCGGGACAGTGTGGCTTCATCAGCAAATTCGAGGTCACTCCCGATTGGAACCCCGCGTGCAATACGCGTAACACGGACGCCTAGTGGTTTCAGAAGCTTGCTAAGATATTGCGTTGTAACTTCACCCTCTACATTCGGGTCTAGTGCCAGAATAACTTCTTCAACATCGTCATTAATGCGGGTAACCAATTCACGAATCTTCAAATCGTTCGGTCCGATTCCTTCAAGCGGGTTCATTGCTCCATGCAGAACATGATATTTCCCTGAGAAATCATTTGTTTTTTCAATTGCGAGAACATCACTCGGCTCTTCAACCACACATATTACCTTCTTACTTCTTTTCGACGAAGAGCATATAGGACAAGGATTAGCTTCAGTAAAATTATAGCAGGTCGAGCAAAACTTCACATTTTTTTTCATAGTTTGCAATGCCGACGAGAATTTATCAACAGTCTCCGATGGCTGTTTGAGAAGATAGTAGGTAAGACGCTGGGCTGTCTTACGTCCGATAGACGGCAGTGAACTGAATAACTCGACAACTGTTTCGATTGATTCTGAGGTATGTTGCATGAACGCTTGTAATTTTTAGAGATGACTTTTTTGTTTCTGAAATCCTACCGTGTGGTAATTTTAACATCAACAGGAACTGTAAATTTGTCTTTTGGGATCGAAACATTCTCTTCTAATTTTGTTGTCGTTATCGTTGTAACAAATGCACCGGTTTTCGACGTAAGATTCAATGTGAGATTTTTCCACACACAGAACTCCCCTTTCATATCCGGTGAATTCATCGAATATTTGTCACACTCTTTTCCCAGTACAACCGCAGTTCCCTCTTTTTTAACATTAAATTTCTTTTTAAGATTATCAGTCAAGCCCGCGAAACTGAATCCTCCGGTCATTACTTTTGGGTTGTATTTAGTTTTAACGCAGGTTTTTTTTATCAGATCAACATTGTAGAGGAATCCATTGGAGTTAAATGACATACTGTGTGATTTCTGAACGTTTCCGTTGCCCATATTCATAGAATTTTTTGTTTCTGTACATTCGCGGTTGCCATAGCGATCAAAATATACGGTCGAAATCATATTGGGTGTCATCCCCATAGCATCCACTTTCATAGTGACAATCCCGGAGGAGATTAAGTATTTTCTATCTACGGCAGCTATAACCGTATCTACCGGCTCGTTACGGTCTTGTGTGTTTTGTTGATTATATTGCATTTGCATCGGACCGTTTTTCTTGGCAGTATCTTTTGCAACCGGCTCATTATTCTTTTGGTTTGAACAGGAACAGCATATCGCAACTATCGTTAGAAATGCAAATTTAAGAGAAGTATTTTTCATGTGGTTGTTACTAAACAAATAGCGAAATGAATAAATAAGTAGTAGGACATATTTATTTTAATTTTATATGTCCTGTCATTCTGAACGTTAGTGAAGAATCTCCGTATGCTGTTAAGCCCTTTATGTGTATTGCATTGCGGAGATTCTTCGGTCTAAGAATCCCTCAGAATGACAGCACTTTGATTTTTCAATTAATTCTGTCCCAGTACTTATAAAAAAGCAAATTAGCAGGATTTCGGCAAACAGCCAAGTATCAGGCACGACCGAACAGTTCGGTGAGATGCCGTAATTGTTCGGTTCTTTGTTTATTTAATGTTGATTCTTCAACTCTCCATTGCCAGTTTCCTTTGGCTACGGATGGTTTGTTCATACGAGATTCCTCACCAAGCCCCAATACATCTTGTAATGGAATAATAGTCAGACGAGAGACAGAACCAAGAGCGAGCCGAATAAAATCGAAACTGATAGATTTTTCAGTCACCTTTTTGCCGAGATATTCTGCAACAGATGCCTTAACAGACGTATCAGCTTCCTTCCGATACCATCCAAGCGTCGAATTATTATCGTGAGTACCGGAATAGACTACAGAATGAGGTGTATAATTATGCGGCAAATACGGATTGTCTTGCGAGTCACCAAACGCAAATTGCAGTACCTTCATTCCGGGCAAAGAGAATTGTTCCATTATGTGCTTCACATCGGGTGTAATAATCCCCAAGTCTTCTGCAATTACTGGAAAATGACTAAAAAACTTGGTAAGTGTTGTCAAAAAATCTTCTGCGGGAGCTTCTTGCCATCGTCCATTTATTGCTGTCTTTTCTTTTGCAGGAATTTCCCAATAGGCAACAAGCCCTCTAAAATGATCAATTCTCACTGCATCGTAGATGGTAAAATTATGATGTAATCGTTTTATCCACCAGTCATAGCCCGTTTTTTTCAGTTCATCCCAATTGTAGATCGGATTGCCCCACCGCTGCCCTTTCGGACTGAAATAGTCCGGTGGAACTCCTGCTACCGAAACGGGTTGTCCCGCAGGGTTCAAATGAAATAGTGTATGATTTGCCCACACATCTGCGCTATCGTGGCTGCAATAAATAGGTGCATCGCCTATTATTCTGATATTCAACGAATTGCAGTGCTGCTTAAGGGCGCTCCATTGCTTAAAAAACTGATATTGAAGGAATTTCTCCCGCTCAATTGCCTCACTGTGAACTGCTGTTGCAATTGTAAGGGCTATTTGCTCACGCTTGCGGAGTGATTCGCCCCAATCCCACCACCCTACTCCGCCGAAATGTTTTTTCAATGCTGTAAAGAGTGCGTAATCGTCCAGCCATGAGGCGTTGTCACCACAAAATTGCTCGTATTCTTCATCATATTCGCCTTGAGTCAGAAAATTTTGAAAGGCAATATCAAACAAATGATTTTTGAATGTATGCACTGCTGAATAGTCAACATTTTTATTTGAGAATTTCGGGCTGTCTCGTAAATTTTCGTTCGAGAGCAAACCGTCCCTGTGCAATAATTCAGGACTGATAAAAAGTGTATTGCCAGCCATGAGCGATACGCTGCTATACGGCGAATTACCGCTTGACTGGTCGGTGGGGGTCATCGGCAAAATTTGCCATGCACGCTGCGATGATTTGGAAAGAATATCCGCAAAATGAAAAGCACCCGAACCCAAATCCCCAATACCAAAAGGCGAAGGAAGTGAGCTGATATGCAGCAATATGCCGCTTGAACGTCGGGAAAGTATCATCAAAAAACGTTATATTTGTATGTACATTTGAGAAGTATCATGCTCTGATACTGAATAATTCTACCCAAAAATACGAACTATTCATGTTTATTCCGTTCAACTGAAAATTTTACCTCATGTTGTCATCTCCCTCACTTCTGAACAGCTTCAATCCTAAACATAATAGTTTTGGTTTTTTGCGTTTTACTCTTGCTGCTTTAGTACTTGTTTCGCACGGACTTCCCCTCGGCGGTTTTTCCGACGATGATCCATTTATTCTCTACACACATCACGGCACTACGCTCGGAACTCTCTCTGTTGCCGGTTTTTTTACCCTTAGCGGATTTCTGATAACACGCAGCTATTTATCCACAGATAATCTTTGGCGGTATATGTGGCATCGTTTTTTAAGGATTTTACCGGCTTTTTGGGTATGCTTGGTTGTGACAGCATTGGGATTCGGACCGCTTCTCTCCTTGATTGAACGTGGAACATTGGATGGTTACTTCTCAGCTTCGCCTGACTCACCGGTACGGTATATCACTGCCAATTTTTTCCTACTGATGCGACAGTGGAGTATCGCCGGCTTACCACAAACGGGCTACCATATTTTTAATGGTTCCCTTTGGTCACTTATTCATGAATTTATATGTTATTTGGGAATCGGAGCTTTTGGTATTCTAGGGATTCTGAGAAGGGGACGCCTGATAGTTCTATTGAGTACGATTGTGATGTGGATTCTCCAATTTCTCGTGCTTCATGCACCGGATAGTGTTCCGATGATTACCAACCATACTTTTATTGAAAATTTCCTGCGATATGCTCCGTTCTTTTTCGCCGGCTCGGTTTTTTATCTTTTTCGAGAGAAGATTCCTTATAACGGTAAACTATGTTTATTACTTTTAGCGGTCTATGTTATAGGCAGCGGATATGGATTTTTTCAAAAAGATGTAACGTATACACGTGAACTGGAAGCACTTACACTTCCTTATATTATGATTTGGCTTGCACTGAGGTTGCCGTTTCAAAACTTCGATAAGCGCGGCGACTTTTCGTATGGATTTTATATTTATGCCTTCCCCATTCAAAACATAATGACCGCTCTTGGCGCTAACCATTTGGGATTTACAATATATACAATTATTTGTTTACTAGGCACAATCATCTTTGCCATTCCAAGTTACTATTGGATTGAAAAACCGATGCTGGATTTGAAGCATTACTACGGTATGGCTGCTGTTCGTCGGCTGTTTCGGCTTTCACCCAAATAATTCCACTATACTTTATGCAGCAATTATCTCTTATAGTGCTCACACTTGCAGCTGTCCACTGTTTTGTAACTGCATCATCCATCAGAGCGGAGAATACCACCAATATCCAAATAATCCATAATTCTCCTGATACTTCCCTGCACACAATAGACCTTTATTTGAATGATGTGTTGATACGTTCTGGTTTTTCATTTCGAGATGCTACACCTTTTTTTACTATAATATCCGATACTCAACATAAGTTTCAAATTGCTCGTTCCCCAAGTAGTTCCTCAAACGAATCACTCCGTACTTTCTTTTTTATGGCAGAGAAAGGCAATAACACCGCTATACTACTGCAGGGAGTTGATGATACTCTTCGCTATGCACCAAATCCTAATGGAAAATCAATAGCACTAACATTATTACCCCTTGGCAATATCTCGTTACAAATCAAAAGCAACAGTGAAATCCCTATACGAATTGCCAGCGGCTGCACCGACCTTGAAGAAGTGAATCTCGTAGCAAAAGATATTGCACCGCTATTACCAAGCATGACTTTTGGGGCAGCAACACCACAAGATATTACTATGCCGACGGTATCATACGACTTTCTCTTGCTTAATCCTAACAATCTGAATATTGTACGGGAATTTCCTGTTAATTTGACAGGTATGGGTATGCAATCCATGATACTGTTTTTTTCAGGTTTTAATGCACCCGGTAAGAATTGTAATGGTAAAGGTCTCGGTGTTTTTGGAGCGAAGCAGGATGGCAGTGTTATAGATTTTCAGGAGATTACATCGGTTGTCGAAACGAAGACCGCTTCAAAGTTTTCGATTAGAATGTATGAAGCTACTCTAGAAATTGAGAGTAATTCACACTCGAACGGAGAATCAGTTGCCATATACGATTACTTAGGTAGGAATCAATATTCTTCAAAACTATGGGAACGGCAAACTACAATTCCTTTGATGAATTTTGCAGCAGGGATATATTTTGTAGTTATAAGGGGGAGTGGGCAGGAAATAGGATTTTATAGGTGTATTATTGAATGATGCAAAATTCTAAAAATCAAATCAGATGTTTGCCGC
Source organism: uncultured Chitinophagaceae bacterium (assembly GCA_964527785.1). GTDB lineage: Bacteria > Bacteroidota > Ignavibacteria > Kapaibacteriales > UBA961 > JADJXV01. Next base: position 11,279 of record CAZGNO010000005.1, on the reverse strand, counting down.
AATATATTGATTGATTATACATTACTTCAATGATGGGGGTACATTTTACATAAGAAATAATATGTAGTTATGTACATATATGCAATTGTATATATTACACAATACTGAGGAGTGGTTTTTGTGGTGTATGGGGTGAGGTGTAGCTTTGCTTCGGTGCTTGGGTGGCGGGATGTGCTTGAGGTGGTGGAGGTTGTGAAGTAGGGTTAGATGCTTGGATATAAAAATCCCGGCTGATAGGACAACCGGGATTTTTATTTGTGTCTGGGTATTTCGGGACTACTCAATCACAACGATAATAAATCTGCTCAACAGTGTTTTCAAAAAGATTTTTGAAAACTACTCTATCATGTGTTAATTTTATTATTCTAAATTCGTTTACATTAGTATTTGTTTTAAAATAAATACTGTTTCCATGTAAATAATATATATAAACATAAACTGTATCCATTCGACTTGATAAAACTGCTGTGGAATTTTTAAGAAAAGTAATTTTAGGGTAGTTAAGTTGATGTAGCAAAGATGAATCTAAGCACCAATTACCGACTATATTACTATTATTATAATTAAGTTGATGTAATGAAGAATCTAAGAACCTGTTACCTGCTGTTGTACTATTATCATCATAACTCTTATTATTGTTACCATTGCAATTACAGCCATAGGCAGCAAAACAAACTATAAACATAAACAGTTGTAATATGAGGATTTTCATACATTAGTGTGGAGTATTTGAAATTTTACCTACATCTCCTTTGCCTGTCTTTGGGTCATAATTTATTTTATCTAGCTGTAATCTATCAATATCACTTTGATTAGCTTTTCTCATTGCAGGATTTATGGTATTTGTCGAAGGTCCTATGAGTGGGACAACAGTCTGCCCTTTTGTTGGATCCCATGTGTATGGCGCATCCACTGCTGTTCCTTTGGGATACATTAAATCCGGCATAGGTCCAAGACCATTGGGTGTGCGTATATCAAGATTAGCAGGATGATCAGCTCCCCATCCATGTCCCATTTCATGAGATGCTGTTTTACTACCTTTTTGATTTACTTCACTTACTAAAAATTCTCCTGTATTACTTCCTGCTCCATCCATATAAGAAGCGGGTATTCCTGAATTGACCGCCTTTATGTAGTTATTCTTTATGTCTGTATTATTTGCTATAGTACTTGCTGTGACACTATTGTCATAAACACCTGTTACAACAAACTTCACACTATAAACTTTATTATTAATAGTTACTTTTCCATTTGCTGCATTCCATTCTTTCTGCACATCCCTTGCTGTCTTTTTTGCTAAAGCTGGTGAACCAGCAGACCCATATAGAATTATTTTTTGAGTTATTGTTATAGTAGTTTTTCCTTTAACAGCTTCACCTGATTCTCCTTTTGGATCTATTATATTTACTGGGTCATTATCCATTGAAATATATGAACTCTGCATAGGATATTTATCAGCCTTCGGATCCATACTCAACCACCTTCCCACCCTCGGATTATACAACCGTGCCCCAAAATCATAACTATTCCCCTCCCCATGCAGCTCATTATCCTTTTCCTTACCATTATAACCATAGCGATACAACGGGCTTTGCCATGTATCTACAGGTGGTAAAGTGGCATTTTCCTGCATTTGCATCCCGAATGGGTAGTAGTTGCTATAGCTCTTCACATCAGGAGCAAAGGCGTCTGTGCCTGCCCGTGTCTTTTTATCACCGAGTACTACACGCACATTACCGAGGTGGTCTTTGAGTTCATAGAGTTTTTTGTTGAGGTCACGTGTGAAGACGTTTGGTTCGCTTGTTATTGCATCACGATCAGTAGCACTGCCATTTGATTTTACCATTCCTACCCTGTCGGAGCCGTATATGGGGATTTCAATCTGTTTTGTTGCACTGCTACCACCAGTTTGATAGTATGTGGACATTACGTTACCGCTTGCATCGCGGACGTACCTGGTGGTTTTATCATTAGTAGTGCCTGTTACATCTACAAACTTACGGATTCTATTGTCCATACCGTCATAAAAAATCCCATATGGATGAACAGCTGGAATTTTAAAAATGCGTCTTGTTATTTCAGGGCATATCCCTTTAAATCGCCATTAAAATCCCATCCTAAAAATAAAAATCACTCATTTGTTACTTTTTGAACGTTTGATGTGTCTTATACACTGAACGGTTATTTGTATTTTTTTAACTGCCAAAACCCCTCATTATTATATTCCGTGAGTACTCATGAGTCTGTTTTATCAAATACAAAATCAAATTCTTAAGAAATATATTCACCATATATCGTTCAATCAGTTTTTCACCAATAATAATGATTTTGCTACCGTAGTACCGGACGGAATGACTGAATTAGTGATTAATCTCGGCTCGCAGTATGAACGTAAACATGGAACTAGTGAAGTAATCAAAGTAAAGGGAAGTCACTTTATCGGGATTAAAAGCTCATTCTGTTTAGTAAGACCAAATAATGGAATGATAGCTGTCAGCGTACGGTTCAAACCGGGTTCAGTATATTTATTTACAGATGTTTGCTTAGATGAAACAACCGATTTGGTAGTGGATGCCGAGTTAATTTTCGGAAGGGGAATCAAACAGCTTGAGCATGAAATCGGCGATCTAACCGGACATAAAGTAATTATTGAAAAAATAGAGACGTTCCTACTCTCCAAACTTCTTACAAATATCAGAAACCAAGATTTTTATACTTCAATAAAGCATATATATGCAAACCCTCTATTTTCAAGAATAGAGGATATTCAACCGGACACAATAAATTATAAAAGAATTGACCGCGAATTCAACAGAAAGCTCGGCTTACCTCCCAAACTGTTTATGCGAATCGTAAAATTTAATTATGCCAGCAAACTTCTCTACTGCTGCCAAAATGAATCACTCTGCCAAATAGCATACGAAGCAAACTATTTTGACCAAGCACATTTCATACGCTCATTCAAAGAATTTGCCGGAATCCTCCCTAAAAACTACACGCATTATCGCTCACCGATGTTTGTAATCAATCAAGATATTATCAATAGTCAATTTACCCTGCGTCATGCTTGCTAACGTGTCCAAAACATACAATTTCAGTATGGTGCTACTCGCTATTTTTGTAAAAGAAGTTGGAAATCCGAATCGGTGACTACTGTAACAATCGGTATCAAAATCCTTTTTGTAAGAACATAAAATCACAAGTATATAAATTATATACGATAGTAAACTTACTTGAAAATTGCAATGAAAACTGCTGTTCAAATTATCGCCGTGCTGATTCTTTTTCGAGGTTCGCTTACCGGCGATGCAGAAAGTATAAAAGAGAGTTCGCAGGTTGATTTCGGAAAAATGTTTATAGCTGCTATTAATTCTGATTCGGAACAGAAAAGGAAAGAAATTATTTCTGCTATATATACTGATGCCTCATTGATTGACCCTGGCATTGAACGATTATTGAAAATGTTCGACAGACTTTCTGATGATTCTGGGCACTTCCTATTTCACCATTCAGAAATTATAGATTTTAAAACTGGACAAAGAAGTACATCTATTATGCATGTATATGCTAAAAAAGATGGAGCGGTTATGTGGAAGGATTTCCAATTATGGCTTGACCCTGCAGAACCAAAAAAAATAGTTTCACTGGCATTTATTGCAGAAGTTGCTGAACCTACTAATATACCTAAAGGTGCTATTGAACATGAAACAGTGGAACGGCATCCAAAACACCGTGAAAAAGTAAATAAAAGGGTACAGTTAATTTGACATTGATATTACAAAAAAAACGGTATTTAGAAAGCCCATCGTACATTTCTACAGTATAAAAACAAACATAATGAAAGCACTTGCAGCATTTTGTATCGTGTTCAGCACTTATTCTCAGTCCTTTGGTCAAGGCGGCTGGAGGTTTGACACAGACCCGTCGAATGATTTCACCAAATTCTCTACAAGCTACTCTTATGTTGGTGCATCCTTTGTTGAAATAAACGGAGATGAGTTTGTTGATATTTTTGTCGCTCCAAAATCCTTGTTTTATAATAACGGTGACGGTACATTTACACGCGGAAAGGACTTGGCGTTCACTCACCAAAACTCTACTGCCGGAAGTAGTTGTGCTGATTTGGATAACGACGGTGATAATGATTTGATAGTTTCGTGTCTCCCGTCAAAGGTTTACTTTAATGACGGCAACGGAAATTTCAAAGATTCCTCATCAAAATTACCTTCTTTTTCAAACTACGGCAGTTGGGCGGTTGCCATCGGTGATTATAACAAAGACAGAGAACTTGATTTTATCTTTGCACACGCAAACGGATATCATCCTCCCTCCACCCCTTCACCGTGTAAATTTTATATTCAGAAAGCAGGTTCGTTCAACCCTATATTACAATCGGATTACTCTTTTTCAAACGAATTGTTTTCCTATACATGCCCTACGTGGAGTGATTATGATTTGGATGGTGATATGGACTTGTTCATAGCGTCAGGACCTGCCAAAGGGACACCGGACTATGATTACTGCTTCAAAAACTTGAAAGTTGAAACAGGCAAGGATTCACTTGAACAAATGACAAATGAATTATTTGCAAAGCAAAAACAGGATGGTCAATGTTATAATTTTATTGATTTTGATAATGACTGTGATTTGGATTTGTGTCTTAGCAATTATCTTAGCGCAAAAACCCGAATGTATAAAAATACCAATGGAATATACACCGAACTTTCCACTCCCTTCACAAACACCACTACAAACATTTCCAATTGTTGGGGTGATTATGACAATGACGGTGATATGGATGTCATTATCACGAACGATAATCAAACAACAAAATACTATCAAAATAACGGCATCGGTTCATTTACTTATCTCAATGGTGGTTTTACCACCCCAACCGCTACCAATGGCATTGCAAATGGTGATTATGACAACGACGGCGACCTCGATATAATTACAAACGGAGTCGGCAACAATGGCAATACTTCTTCAGTGGGGTTATATATCAACGATACCGTCGCCCGAAATAGAAGTTTTATTAATCTAAAACTTACCGGGGTTGAATCTAACCGTTCGGGAATCGGTGCTTTCGTAAAACTTCATGCAATAATATACGGAAAACCTGTATGGCAGATACGGGAAGTTAGTGCGCAAAATACTTTTCAAGGACAAAATGACATTCGGGTTCATTTCGGTTTAGGTGATGCAACTGCTGCTGATTCGATAATAATTATCTGGCCTTCAGGAAAAATTGACCGATATTACAATTATGCTGCACATACATTCTATAACATTACCGAAGGATTTGGAATTACCAATGTCCACGAGGAAGTGATTTCGGATAACAAGCTGAAATTGAACATTTATCCAGCCCCTTCTGACGGTTTCATTACCGTAAATTTTTCGGGAAACACAGGTAGTCCGATCCGTTATACAATCACTGACATCAGTGGGAAAGCAGTGTTGCATGGAAAGCTGGTTGCAAACAATTCACAGATTGAAATATCAGGTTTATGCTCAGGAATGTATTTTCTGAATACCGTTTCCGGCTCAAATCGCGCCTCGTCGCAGTTTTTGAAAAAATAGCTGTAATAACTGTTATTAAGAACAACAAAAATCGTACTGGTTACCTATACAAAAACAACCGCGCTAAGAAATTCCATTGCCAAACCAAAAACATTCCGTATATTTGTAATCTGAATCGCGGGGTGGAGCAATTGGTAGCTCGTCGGGCTCATAACCCGAAGGTTCAAGGTTCAAGTCCTTGCCCCGCAACAAAGCAAGCAAAAAAGCTCTTCCATAACGGAAGAGCTTTTTTTGCTTTAATCAAGTTCTGACTTTATTTTTCAGTAGGTTATATTACTCCTAACAAGGTAAATGCTCTCTCCGTCTCAATACCGAAACGTAAGCTGAGCCGAAACCTGCACAGGCGTGAATGAATAATCAACAACCGACCCTGACGACATCGCATAGTTAGACCGGGATTGCGAATAGGTGCTGTACCGTGCAGCAAAATCCAAGCGTACATTCGGAGCAACATAAACTCCGCACCCTGCCCCGAAAATATTACTTGCTCCATTAATAGCAGTATTGGAGTATGGTGAAGTTACACCCATATAACTTGCACGGGCTATAACCACCGAATTGGGAATTTCAAATTCCACACCCACCCCATAGCTTATGATTCCCGTTAATGTTTTAAGAATATCATTATTGAGAAGTAAAAGTTCGGGTTGCGCTTCATCAAAATAAAGCTGTGTGAGATCGTTATATTCTGCAGCCGTACTGACTGTCAGACTACCTGTATGATATGAAAAACCAAGTCCGAATGTAAATGGTGTGATAATATCATAAGTGTTTCGCCCTAAATACGCATTGTCACTATTCGGATATACAGGAGTATAGATTTTGTCATCACTGTCAAACTTCGCTGAAATGGAGCGTGAATTATCCTCTTCAATATGGTAGAAAGTCGGTGTTTTGATTGTAACCCCAAATCTGAAAGCATCACCGAAGCGACCTTGCAAGCCAATAGTTGCGCTAACTCCAGATAATTTCTGGTCAATAGTTTCATTCAGCGTCATACTTGTAAAGTCGGTATTGGTAAAATTAAGAGTATCATAAAAATTATATACATCATTCTTATCAAACTCTTTATACTCTCTCATATATTTGAAAGAACCCCATTTTCCTGCCACATTTACCCCAGCTGAAAATGTCTCCGATAAGTTCAGCGCGCCACCAACAGTAAAATTGTGAATCCCCCCGCGCTCTGTAATAAATCCTGATTGCTGAACATTCCCTACAATAGGTGAATGGAGTTTACCGCTCCCTCTCGTATCGGCGAGGGAAACCTGCCATGCGAGGTTGTTATTGAGGTCGGTCGTTTCATTCATCAAACTCTGCACTATAGACGATGACGGATTAAATCCGTCGAATTGAAGTGTATTATTCAAACTGCTTTCGTAATTGTACCCGAAAGCAACAGAAGCAAGTCCTGTTTTTGTTTTGAACGGAAATACCATCCCGCAATGAGTTGGTGAAACAATGCTTGAGCCGATACCTGAACTTGTTTGAAAAAAATTACCGGTAGTCGAGGTTCGCATAAATTCAAGTCCGATAGAAAACTCTTTTTTTGCAAGAAGCGTAAGTCCTGCTGGATTATAGTAGAGCGCGGAATAGTCATCGGAAATTCCTGCATACGAAATTCCCAGGGCGGCAGCACGTGACCCGACAGTACCATTTGAATTTCCTAACCGAATAGCATCTTCCACTTGCTGGGCTTCTACACTCATAGCATAACACAACAGAACTATTGTACAGATAAGGGTTGATCTCATGGTCTTCTCCCAGAACGTACAGAACTTGATGACACACTGCTCTGAGCAGAAGATGTACTTCGTGGTGAAGCAAACGAACTGCCACGCGAAACAGATGAACTTCTTGGAGTGGAGTATGTATTGCCTCCAAAGAACGTAGAACTGCTTCTTGTTGTCGGAGTACTGCCGCCACGCACAGATGATGAATATCCGCGAGAAGTCCTTGATGTCCCATCGGCACGAACAGAAGTTGCAATTCGCGGTCTATTAGTTTGTGAAGAATATATGCTCGAACGAGGACGCTCTTTTCGTACCGGAGTTTCGCTTTTAGGAGCAGGTTTTACTTCGTTATTCGGAGTTTCTTTGCGTGCGGGAGTTTCACTGCGCGGAGCAGGGCTTTCAGCTCGTGGAGCAGGTTTTACTTCGTTGTTTGACCGTTCAGTTCGTCCCGGGGTTTCAGCACGGGGAGCGGGCTTTACATCTGTATTTGACCATTCTGTTCTTGGTTGAGTTCCGTTGCGAGGTGCCGGTTTTATTGTGCCGCCCGGTGTGACCGTGCCGCTCGGTGAAACTGTTCCGCTTGTACTGCTTTGCTCGGCGCGGTCATTCCTTACGGGTGTATCGGTTGTGGAACGTTCTTTACGAACAGATGGACTGGATGTAGAGCCACTCGTAGTTGTTGCAGCGTTCTGACTTGGTTTCGTGCGTTCGTTACGAAGCGGGGCTGCAGTCGTACCTGATTGGGGATTTGTAGAATTCCTGCCGCCACCTGATGTTGAAGGAGATGCAACGCCTGTGCCTGTCCCCCACTTGCGAACAGTATTTGGTCTGGAAGGATTGTTAGGGTGATAAGTATATATTGGGTAATGATGCCACGGTCTCCAATAGGAGCGATACCCGCCACGATAGAACGGACGGTAATAGTTGAAGTTCACACCATAACAAGGGTGATAATCATAATACGGTGAATACCAATCACAATATGAATTCCAACCCCAGTACCAATTACGATAACGGACTGCTATCACCGGACGAACGTAATACCCACCCATCCAACCGGAATAATAATCCCACCATGGAACTATTACCGGCACATAGGCAGGAGCAGCATATGAATTATATCCGGCAGGTACAGCCGCATAATTTGGATCGTCTGCATCTTGATAGTCGGCATCTTGATCCGATTGGTCATCAGCAAGCGGATTTACCCAGTCTTGATCTTGGGTCGAATCAGCAACCGAATCGTCAGGAGTCGGTGCAGCAGTCGTGATGGGTTTATCAGTATCAGGATTTACTTTTCGTGTGCTGCTTCGAGGTGTAGGTTTGTCCTCCTCAACTTTTGGAGAATTGGTATATCCAAAGTAATCGTCTTTCGTTCCTTTGGTAGAAGCACATCCTATAGCCATCAGGAATGTGCAAGCGATGAGCAATACAGTGGTTTTCATATATTCTTCCTTTGGGTTTAGTTTTTAGAGGGAGATTACTTTTCCCATGTGAAATCGAAGCTGTAAAAAGAACGATTCATAATCAGGAATGTTGCATTAATTGAAAATTAATTAAAGTGAATAAAAGTGAGTGATACTTCCGAAACTTTTACTAAGTTGCATTCGTACTTAGACAGAGATATTTTTACGTACAGTACAAGAGAATTCGCATGGCATCTGAAATACCCAATGATCCAATTAGAAGTAATTATTTACTGTTTTACATTGCTGCAATCATTGCATTGGCACTTAAAATATTCCTTGATGCTATATTTGTATTAGCAGACCGTTCACCTGCCTCATTTGGTTTAATCAGCAGTTCAATTTTAGCAATTTCTTTCATTTCAGGTGTTTTTATTGCCCGTTTCGGACAGATATGTACCTCGATAGAGCAGCATAGAACCGGCAATGCAGGAAAGCTGATATTGGACGGTTCGGGACGAATAGTCCTGGTGACCCTTATCGTATTACTCGCTGGAAGTTTGTTTCTGGTACTTTTTACTGACAACGACGCTCAATCGGGTACTTTCGAGTCTATTATAATGAATCTTGTTGGCGCAGCATTCCTATATATAGCTATCGAAACCATCCTTTTCGTTTATTTTGCTCTCTATATAAGGCGTCATGAAAAAACCAAAAAATTCAGTAGAATCCTAGCAATAGGCACACTGGTAATTTATGTGTTGGTATTGCTCGGAAAATTTGCCAATGATACTGACAACCCCCTTGCAGGAATAGCTGCATTTGTACTTTGTATTTTACTGCTGCTTACTATCGGTCGTACTAAATGGGTGGCTCTGCTTACAAAACAAGAGAAGAAAAAGCTCGTGTGGCAATCTGCTCTCGGTTTCTTTGTTTTTACTTTTTTCAGTGTAGAGTGCTTCACAGATTCAGTCACTTCTTTTTCAAAGCCAATTGAATTTTTCCTTTCGGGAAGCAGTGCAATTGTTGGTGTAGCGATGATGTTTGGTGCTGTTTATTGTGCGCGGTTATTTTTTCCTGCACTTGTTGCGTTGCCTACTGCGTCGGCTGTGGATAGGCGTAATTCGGAGGTGTCTTCGCTCACGCACCTTAATAAAATCATAGCAGAAACGATAGACTTCGATATGCTTATCGAAAATCTCACCCAACGGTCACTAGAAGTATCAAGAGCTACCAGTGCTTGGTGCGAATTGTACTCATCGAACGGCGAACGCTCTATTGCCTCACTCAAATATATTAATCAAGAACAAATTGACTGGCTGTATTCATTTTCTGCATTTGAACGCCTTATTAATCAAACCACCGGTACCAGTTTAATCGTATCATTCGATGAAGATCCTGAACTGGCTCCACTTGCCTTATATCCGAAGCCGATTGCCCGTTCGCTTATCGTGGTGCCGCTCTACGAGGGACTGTCTAAAATTGGCGCGTTAATTGTATTGAATACCCAAAGTTTCGGTTTTGAGAATGATGATATGAGTGTTTTGTCGTCATTCGGTGATAATATTTCTGTTGCATTAAAAAATGCGCGGCTTATTCGTGAGTCTATTTCTCATGAACGGATCCAGCACGAAATTCAAGTTGCGCGGCAAATCCAGAATAAATTACTACCTCAAAAAATTCCGACGATAAGCGGATATGATATTGCCCCATTTTCACTGCCTGCTACAGAAGTAGGTGGAGATTATTACGATGTAATTAAGTTACAAGACGGTAAGATAGCGATTTTCATGGGTGATGTTTCCGGCAAGGGTGTACCGGCTGCTTTCTACATGGCTGAACTGAAAGGTGTAGTGCTTGCACTCGCCCAAGAAGTCCGCGGGGCTCGTGATTTTCTTTGTAAAATCAATGCAACAATGTTTGGAAATATTGAACGGCAGACCTATATTACGCTTTCGTGTGTGGTTATAGAACCTAATTCCCCGAAAATATCTTTGGCTCGCGCAGGACATATGCCATTTCTCGTGAAACAACATGGCGGTGTTTCCGTAGTGACACCCAGGGGGTTAGGTATAGGTTTGGTTAAATCAGAAGTTTTTGATTCTTTACTTGAAGAATTTTTCTTAGATTTATCGGTTGGTGATGCTTGTTTCCTCTTTACTGACGGACTTTCCGAACGTCAAAATTCGCAGGACAAGGATTTTGGATACGAACCGATACTGGATATTCTTCGTTCGCCGTCGGCAGAATCGGCACATACAATTATCAAAGAAGTGATGAAAGCGGTAGAGTATCACGCAGGTTCGTTCCCGCAACACGACGATATGACCTGTTTGGCTTTTATTTATCGCGGAGGAGAAAATAACAACAGCAGCAGAATACTCAAATCCCACGAGGGTGAAACACTGATGATTAAACCTTAATATGATATTCTTACATCATAAATGAGTGGTTGAAGTAAGTGTCTGGAACAAAAAAAGTTTGTTAATAAACAGTGTCATTCTGAGTTCCTGATAGTCGCCGAGCCGCCTACAAAATAATGCAATGACATAAAAAA
>CAZGNO010000004.1:0-90963 GCA_964527785.1 uncultured Chitinophagaceae bacterium | reverse complement strand
AGTTACTAAATTTTAAATCTGATTCTACAAAAAAACTAAGTTTAAACAACTTCTATAATTAAACTATTGGATTCCTGTAGAAATAACTTTGTTATATAAAATTGAAGTTTAGAGCGTGATTCTTTGTGAATATTAGGAATCAAAAACATCCAAATAAATCCACCAAACCCTAAACGATAGCATTTGAATTCCTCCAAGTCGAAATCTTCTAAAGGCCATACTAAGTCTTTAGCTAGTTCTTCTTCATTGTAAAATATAGCAGAAATAATACATCCATATTCATCATATTTACCGGGATTACCTTCTATAATCATACGCCTCATGATTTCTTGATGGATGCCTAAGTCAATACTAAATGATTTAGCATTTGTAACGCTACATCTCCATATGATGCTAATCAAAAACAGTTTGAATGCCACATAATCAATATCTTTCAGATTATTGAATTTATCAGGAAGGTTTTGGAATTTACTTTTCCAAATTTCAGAAGCGTATTTTTCATATTTGCTAAGTGTAAGTTCACACTCTTTACAAAGGAGTTGCTCCCAAATTCCTTTATATATATATCTTTTCATTTTCAATGCAGAAGGCTCGAGATTCATTCGTATAAACTTATGGTCTTTATCATACAAAGGTTTATAGAAAAATTCAGGTATTATATGAGAATCACATAATTCTTTCTGTAAATGGCAAAGTTTACATATTCCAATCATTCTGTCAGTTCCCCTTAGTAAATATCAGTTTTTATTAATTCTTCGCTAATCCCGACGGGATTAAATGTTTATAGCAATAATGCCCAAAGAGAACGTGCGACCCCGACAGGGTCGTATGTTATGTCCTAGTTTAATGTGCTATAAACATTTGAATCCTTTGGATTCATTTTGATTGTCATATGAAATTCTCTGGTCATTTAATATGCTCGTTGAATAAACATTACATAACGATTCATCCATTCTTTTCCACCTTTATAGTTTTAACATCATTCGTATTAGGAGTTTTCTTCGCTTTTAGTGAGACCAGTAGTTTTCTAAAATCGCGAAGCTCTTCTGCTGTCCAATGCTTAGATTGTGTGGAAAAGTCAATGTCTTTAGGTTCTCTTATTAGTCCCATAATTCTAACATACATTATTTTAATAAATCTACATAGAAAACATAGAGAAAGCAAAATGAAGGATAAATTCCCCTACCCCTTCCCATCCTCCGGTTTCTCCTTCAAAAAGAAGTAATAGAAGAAAATACCGTCGAGGATACCGAGTATGACGAGCGAAATCGTATCTCGGTCGAACCACCAGGCATATCCGCCGGGCGGCGAAATGAGCTTGGCAATCTGTCCGGTGATTGCCCATAAGATTGTAAAAGCTAGCCCGAAAATCAGAACAGCAAGGAATCCTTCGCGGGTATTTGCTTCTTGCCACCGCTTGGTAAAACCATATAAAGCTGCTACTATATGCAGAAGAAAGATGGCATTGATAATCATTTTTCGTAATTTCGATAAAAGAAAACTGTAATTACTATTGTATTGTACTGCAAAACTATGGAAAATGCCTCAAACTTTCGCCTTGTACTTGTAACAACTAACGCTTTTGATAACGCTCAAAACATAGCCCGTATTCTTGTTTCGGAGCGACTGGCAGCTTGCTGTAATATTGTATTAAGCACATATTCAATTTACGGTTGGCGTGGTGCTATCCGCGAATCATTGGAAGTAATGCTGTTTATCAAGACTTCCGAAGAGAACCTCGAATTCCTAGAACCGCGTATCCGCGAACTCCATCCGTATGATGTTCCTGAGATTATTTCTTTGCCTCTTTCGAGTGCTTCGTCACCCTATCTGAACTGGATGATGGAATCACTAACCATATAAATCTTTTTAATCAACAATTGATGAATCGCTACCAAGAACTCCTTCAGCTTGTGCAGTCCTTCGAGTCGGATTTCCGTAAATTCTACGAAAAAGAAAACCGGGAAGCCGGCGTTCGTGTTCGTAAAAATATGCAGGAGCTTCGTCAGTTAGCGCAAACCATCCGTGATGAAGTGCAGGATACCCGTGCAGAATTTGCCCCTAAAATTCCACGAAAGAAAAAGACTGAGAATGGAGAATGAAATCGTGCGTTCTGTTCTGAATATTCATCAGCATAAATTATCGTATCGTCCCATTTTCATATTCATTGTGTAACTATGACCCGCTATCCTTTTCTTTTCGAGCCGTCACTTCATGTGAAAGTATGGGGCGGTCGAGCTATGGAAAATCAACTGCACAAGTCATTACCGCCTGACGAACCTGTCGGCGAATCGTGGGAGATATATTCAGGCAATACGATTTCCAACGGTGAATTTTCAGGACGGACACTCGGTGAACTCACCGCTCAATTTCCGAAAGAAATTCTAGGGACTGATTCAGCGACCGAGGGGTTTCCGCTTCTTATCAAGTTTCTTGATGCCCAGGATTGGCTGTCGGTACAGGTCCATCCGGACGATGCTCTTGCTCTTACGCTTGAAGGCGAGCCGAGAGGCAAAACGGAATGCTGGTATATTATTGATGCTGCTTCGAATGCCACGATAATTTACGGATTTTCCGGTGAAACGGATGCTGAAGACTTTCGGAATGCAATCATGAACGGAACTGCCAAATCCAAACTTCAATTTGTATCCGTGGCAGCGGGAGATTTCGTCTATGTTCCGGCGGGGACCGTTCATGCAATCGGACCCGGCATTGTACTCTACGAACTCCAGCAAACAAGCGACACCACCTATCGGCTCTACGACTGGGACCGTACCGGGCTGGACGGCAAACCCCGCGAACTCCATATAGAAAAGGGCTTGAAGTGTTCACATTTCGATGTAAACCCGATAGCAGTAAGTGAGCAAAACACAGGAAAAACAGAAGATGGTATTAGTGTTACCCCGCTTGTTCGCGGAGAGTATTTCGGACTGGATAAAATATCAATAACAAAGCAACTTTCACAGAACACCGAAGCAACAACACCGCATTTATTGAGTGTTATTTCAGGTTCGTTGGAAATTCGCGGAGAGTTTGCAACTGTACCTCTGAAATGTGGACAGTCTGCACTTGTTCCCGCCGGAATTGGTGAATATATGTTACATCCGACAGGCAGTGCAATTGTCCTATGTGCCTTTCCGCAAAGCCATTCTTGATGGGAAAGTTTTTTTTAATAATCGTATTGTTTTTCGTAGCAACCGGCAATACCGCTGTATGTGCCGACCCCATCATCCATAGCGTAGGGTTTGCAAACCCTGCGCTATGGATGATGCCTGTAACACAAGCCGGTGTCCCTACCCCACAGAATGATTCTGCTGCTGTATCTGATACCACACTGTTTTCCGATTCTCGCGATTCGGCAGATATTGAGTTTATAGATACAGTTCCCAAGCGTGTTCTCGTTTACGATAGCAGTATAATTGTTGAAAAATCAATCACGAAACAGGATTTGCAAGAATACCTTGACGATAAGGCATTCGACTACGACCACGATACGCCCAGCCAAACTTCCTTATGGGAAATGTTCAAGCGTTGGTTTTGGGAAATGATTCAGCAATTACTGGGAACAAATGTTGGCAGTAAGATTGGCGATGCACTTGTCTATATTCTGATAGCTATCGCTATAGCCGTCGTCAATATCATTCTTTTCAGAAGTAATCTCAGTGGTTTGTTTGGCGGGAAAAAATCGAAGTCGAGTGTTGGTTTTACCGTTTTGGATGAAAATATTCACGAGTTGAACTTCCCTGAACTAATTACCGCTGCCGAAGCGAAAGGCGATTACCGTTGTGCCATTCGTTTACATTATCTATGGCTTCTCAAACGGCTCTCCGATGATACTATAATTCAACTGAAAATCAACAAGACCAACCGCGATTATAGGAATGAAATAAGTTCACCGGAGCTCCGGCGCATATTCAGTCGTGCAAGCATAATCTTTGAATATGTATGGTACGGAGATGTGAAGATTGACAGTAGTAATTATCAATCTGCTGTAGAGCCCTTTGCTTCTACCACTGTTTCTGCGAGCGTGTAATGAAATCACAACGCAAATTCATTATAATTCTTGCAGTAGTGTTTGTGGCAATGGTCGTGCTGGAAATGCTCAAACCCACACCAGTCAATTGGGCGCATACCTACTCACAAAAAGATAAAATCCCCTATGGTAATTTTATTCTGTACCGGATGCTCCCGCGTCTTTTTCCAAATTCATCAGTCGGTGTTATCCGTGAACCGATTTACAATGCGCTTGGGAGTGTCTCTGTAGATTCTTCCGATTGGGAAGACGGCACTGCCCCGCTCTATATGTTCATCAATGATACATTCAGCCCCGATGAGCTTGATACCAAGTCATTGCTTACATTTGTAAGGGCGGGTGGAATTGTGTTTGCAAGTGCGGAGTCATTTACAGGAAACCTTGCCGATTCGCTCGGAATCAAAACAGCGTTGAACTATTCGATGGTCTATAATGATTCCAATGTGATTAATCTTACTTCTACAGCGTTTTCGACTGATAGTCAAAAGTGGGTTTTCAAAAAAGGAACGACAACCAGATATTTCCAAAAATTCGATACTGTAAAATCAACAGTCATTGCTACAAACTTCGTAAATGACCCGACTCTAATCAGAATAAAAGAAGGTGCCGGAACTTTCTACCTCTCCTCAACTCCATTGTGCTTTACCAACTACACGATTTTGGATGATAAGAATCGGGATTTTATTACTAAAACACTCTCATTTACTGAAACCGACCGTATTCTTTGGGATGAGTACTACAAAGTTGGACGGGAAGGCGCATCAACACCTCTGCGTTACATACTATCCGTCGAACCGCTTCGTATTGCCTATTATCTGCTTCTTGTAGGCGGAGCACTGTTTGTGTTCTTCCATGCAAAACGGAATCAGCGTATTATTCCAATCATTCCACCAGTGATAAACACAACACTAGATTTTGTCCAAACTGTCGGACGGATGTACTACGAACAAAACAACCACGCTAATCTAGCTGATAAGAAAATCCAATACTTCTTAGAGCATATCCGGTCGGTTTATTTCGTTCGTACTAATGAATTTACGGAGGAATTTCTTAATAAGGTTGCAGGAAAATCGGGGGTGGAGATTAATAAGGTACGAGCATTATTCTTGGCAATTGAAAATGCGAGTCATAAGGAAGCTCTCTCCGAAGATGAGCTGGTCGCGCTTCATAAGAAAATTGAGGCGTTTTATGAGGAATCTTCGACTTTAAGGTCGCTTATCAATGATGGAGTTGGGGATTGATATAGTAAAGCCGTTTTCTTTTGAGAGTGGCTTTTTTTTGCGCTGTATGTAAGTGATTTTGTATGGATGACAGAAAACCATGAATCTCTTAAAGCTCCAGAGGAGCGAAATAGTAATAGTTATTGATAAACCAAAACCTCTTAAAGCTCCGCTAGGAGTGACATATTCCCTTTATGGAGATTGTATTAATTTAGTCTACTTTTCTCTTTCATAAAAAATTTGATTATCTATAAATAATTTTGTTTTTGCCAATCGAATATTGACATTTTCTTCTATTGTTTGCCTTTCTTTGTCAGTTAATTGACTCGGCTCATATTTCAAAATTCCTTCTCTTGTAAAATTCTCAACATTTCTTTGTAATTTTATTATACACGGATAAACATCTTTCTTAAAAGACTTTGTATAATCAGACATAAGACTTGCCCAGTCTCTATTAGAATAAGTAGCATGTGGAGCTTCGATACCACTCTTGTCTGCTTTAATGATTTCAATAAGAACATTCAAATAATCTCGGATAAACTCTACATCTTCAATAATTGTTTTATTAAGGAATAATGTAGTTTCATATAGATTGTCTCGATACTCTATTGTTGCCTTATTCGCTTCGTCGAATGACCGAAGAAAATACATAAATTGGAAAATTTGGATTTGATTTTCATTGTTTTCACTTGCAAATGTCATTTTCCCAGGTATTACTAATCTTCCCAAGTCTTTCCAAAGAGATTTGTGAGAATTATAAACATCATCAAAGAGTTTAGTTTTCCATGAGTTTTCTTTTTCAATAGCTTTGATTTTCTTATTGAAAAAATGAGTTGCGACAGCCCCAGAACCTGCAAGCGTAGTAATAAATGTAACGATAGCAGTTACAATAATTGATGCAGTATCCATGAGTGCCTTTTGTAATGTTGCGAAAAAGAATTCAAATCAATAGAAATACTTATTTATTGAATTAAACGCATTGACCTTAAACGTGTCGTTATTCTGCGATTTTCAACCCAAATTAAATCACCACCATTTTCGTAACGTGTCACTTCTTTAATTTGCTTAATCCAACCAATAGGACTTAATCTTTCAATAATACTAATATCCCTCTTCCCATTGAGAAATTCTTTATACGCTTGAATGTTTTCGGGTAATAAATTGTCCATAATATCTAAAGTATGAATTTAAAAATCCAAAATTAATATTTTTCAAAATACGACAACTTAACCTATTTATTGTAACTAAAGACTTAACAGAAGGAATATGACATGGATTTTATGACTATATTAGCTCTGAAAAATTTATCTCATCAAAACCCCAAACCTTCCTGCTCATTCTTCTTCCTCTCCGCTTTCTTCAAAACTTCCAATGCAGTAGGAAGATTAAGACGTTCATCTGCCAATATCTCAGCAACACTTACAACAGCTATTCACGGGTACGTTTGCCCGTTGAATTTACTGGTGTAGGATGAAAGCGAAACTATACATAAACCTACAAAGCGCAAAAAGAAAAGCAGAATAGGAGGAAAAGCTATATATAATATTGTTGTTTATAATATTGCAGGTATGTGTTTCAATTCCTATGTCGCTCCGCTGGAGCTTTGTCGTTTTTGGGTTTGTCTTGCTATTAAGATTTTTCCCCTAACGGGGAAATGGAAGATTGGTTCTTTTCTCATATCTTCTCAGCCACCCGAAGTTTAGCACTACGCGAACGGGGATTGCGATGGATTTCTTCGTCTGTCGGCGGTTGCGGTTTGGAAGTAATGATGGTTAGTTCCGGTGGGGTGTCCTGGTTCTTATCGGCTAGTTCCCGAAATACATTTTTTACAATCCGGTCTTCGAGCGAATGGTAAGAAATTACGGCAATTCGTCCATGCGGAGCAAGTAAAGGAATAATACCGCGAAGTGTTTTTTCAAGCACACCGAGTTCGTCATTGACTGCAATGCGAATGGCTTGGAATACACGGGTAATTGATTTGGAAGCGATATGAGGCGGTACAACTTCTTCGATAACAGAGCGTAAGTCATATGTGGAGCGGAGAGGGGCAGCGCGGCGACGTTGAACGATCCGCCGCGCAATAACCCTTGCGAAAGGCTCTTCACCATACTTTTTGAGAATGGATTCGATTTCCCTTTCGTCCGCACCATCCAGGAGGTCTTCTGCTGTATTTCCACGTGAACCGAAACTCATCGTTAGGCGGGAGTTCACGCGATGACTGATTCCCCGCGAGCCAGAGTCTAACTGCCGCGAAGAAACACCTAAATCCAACAGAAGCCCGAGTACCTTCCCCCGAAGTTCCCCTATGCTGCATGCCCGAATGAAATTGTCGTTGTAAAGAACAAGTCTGCTGTCGCTTTTGTCTAATTCTGCTGCGAATTTCTTTGTGCAATGTTCGATTGCCTGTTCGTCAGCATCAAAAGCTATAATTTTTCCTGTAGTCGAAAGCCGTGCTAATATTTCTGCTGTATGTCCGCCACCGCCAAGAGTCCCGTCTATGTATATACCGTCAGGATTGGTAACAAGGTAGTTGCATACTTCTTCGAGCATTACCGGAATATGATAATCATACTCTTCTCGAACTGCATCGCCGCTTGTGCTGTCCCCTTTTGTGGCGCGTCTTTTTTTCATTGTCTGTGGCGTTATTTGCGAATTTTATTTTCTCATCACTTGCGCCGCCACATTCTCGTAAGATTCGTCGTTATTGGAGATGTATTTCTCAAATTCTTCAGGATTCCAAAACTCGATATGATCAATCATTCCTACGATTGTTACTTTTCCGTCAATACCGGCAAAATCCAGATATTTTTTTGAAAGGGAAATTCGCTGTTGAGCGTCAATTTCGACTTCTTCGCTCCATGCTAAAATTACCCGCAGAAAGAACCTGTTTTTTTCGTCGTACTGATTGAGAGTGGAGTATTGTTCTTCGTATTTTTTCCATTCATTCAAAGGGTAAGCCACCACGCATTTATCTGCTCCGCGTGTGATGATAAAGGAATCGTTTGCTTCCGGCGAAATTGCTTTGCGCATCTTCGCAGGAATATTCACCCGACCCTTATTATCAATGGAAAAAACTTCCTGACCTTTGAAGAATGACATTTGATTTACGTATTGCATTGATGGGGCAAAGTTCAATGGTTAAATTACCCCACTTTTACCCACTTTCCTAAAAAATTTACCCTTTTTACCCACTTTTACCCACTTTTATACTGCGAAACAACTAAAAACCTACTTAATAAGCAAGGATTATATTAAAAAAAATTATAGAAAAGTTACACAAAAATAAAAAGTGGCTTAATTTTTAAAATTAAGCCACTTCAAATTTTCTCTATTGTAATTATTTTTCAAAAAGCGTTCAAAAACTTGATGCTGATTTTAGGAAGGTTTGGTTCGGATATGATTCCCCGGAAATATCGTTGAATTGTGATTTGAAAACTAAAAAATACGTTTCAAAAAACTACAGGTATGGGTGCTTTGATGATGAAGATTCCGGTATAAAATTAAAGGACAGGAATTATGTGATTCAGGATTATTCGCTTAGTTTCTCAGCTAATTTAAGAACGGCATTCACATAATCCTGACTATTGTTGTAATGGAAAACGGCTTTCTCTTGTGCAGTGCGGGAATTTCCCCATCCGTTTATGTTTAAATAATTGGCGACGCTGTGGATTGCATCGGGAATTTCAAACAAATTATTGATACCGTCACCATTACCGTCGGCTGCCCAGCGAACATAACTGGACGGCAAAAACTGAGGCAGACCGAATGCACCTGCTGATGAACCGTATAATTCAGATACAGGAATAGGTGAAATCTTGCGAAGAGTATCCAAAGCAAGTAATTCACCAATTGCCCATGCTGATTTTTTCTTTGCCCGCTGGTCAATTTTTGCTTCCAGTTCCCGTACTTGCAGTGAGTCCGACGGTTCATATTCTGAGCGCATGACTTCTTTGTTTACAGCAATGTTTTCGGGTGTTGCTGCCAGTGCTACACTAAAGAAAATAGATGGGATATAGTTTCTGCCCAAGTATCCGCCAAATTTGGTTTCTATCCATAGTATAGCTGTAATCGCTTCTTTCGGTACACCGTATTGCTGCTCGGCTGCTTGCAGAATCGGACGGTTTTTTTCGAGAAATTCCTGACTTTTCTTAACGGACAGCTTGTTGTAATGAGAAGAATAATCCGTTTTTTTACGATAGCCGGTTACATTTATCTTGATTAGATTCGGTTCAAAACGCAAACGTTCTTCATTGAGCAATTGAAACAAAAAAGCGGTATCAATACCGCGTCTAAGAAGAGTGTCGGCAATAGCTGAAAATTCAGGATGCTTATACGCAATTCCCGGTGTATGCGATGTAATTTCCTCGGCATTGCTATCCGGTTTTGTAAGTTGAACGGCGGGCGTCGTCGAACATGACGAGAAAAAAAGCAACCCTGAAAACGCAATTAAACAATTGAGCAGCAGAATAACAGAGACAGAATATGGCAACAATAATTTCTTCATTATACTACAAGAGATGTTGCCAAACGAATAACGGCAACCAAAATCATGAAAATTCATAACGAACGGAAACGACACGGAACTTACCATACGAAAAGTCGGTATTCGGCAGATTCCATACAAATTCAACTTCAGAAGGAATTGTAATATTTTGAAATTGATTGTAATTCCTACAATGTAGCGTGAATTGCTCTTTTTCGAACGACCCCTTAAAATCACGGAATTTATCGTGGGTTACTATATTCTCAATCAAGCCGTCGGGCGAGAATGTAAATAAGGCAGAAGCCCTTAGACCGGCAAAATGTATGTCGGCTTTGGCTACAAATTCACTCACAGGGGACCATTCAATATGTCTGCTTGGGAGTAATACAGTCGGAAACCAGACAGCTTCCATCAAATACCGTGAAAGTAGTGTAATGTCCGCCTCGAATCCACGCGGTTCGAGTAGTGTAATCATCCCCAAAAGTCGTACCAAACCGTGACCTTTGCCCCCGATAAATTCCAGAGATGCAGTTTTGTAGGGCAGAAGCGACGTACCGAAACGGGCTTTCCATACCATTCCGGGTTCGTTTCCGCTATACCATACATCGGCGGATAACTGCGACCAATCTCCGTCAATTTGTGTCCGAAAGTCCGCTTCCTGCTTCATTTGAACGAAATCAATATATGATTGTCCCTCACGAAGTGAAGACGCAAAATATTTTTGAACAATAGACGGAAGCGAGGAAATAGCATTGGCATGAAATGTTTTACTTCCTGTTTTACCATATTCACGGTGTCTTAAACGTCGTATGGCAGTACGAACTTTATGGCGGGAGATTAATCCGCTCATAAAAGCAAAAAATAAAAAACTTCCGACTACACTACCGATTATAATTAGAAATTTCTCACTCATAGTATTGTTCCTGTAAGTATTATCGGAATTTCATGGAATGATGTAGATATGTTGTAGTGTTAAATAGTATAACAGAATGAATTGCATGAGATACTGTAAAGAACATCAATCACTTATATCTGCTTGTCATTCAGAGGGCTTCTCAGACTGAAGAATCTCGGTTTAAAGGGTTCTTGAGAAATTAAAAAATGCCCTGAAAAAGAAGAAGTTAAGCTCAGCTGATAAAGAAATACATATTTCTCATGATTTAATCAAACTGAGATTCTTCAGCCCAGAGGACTTCTTCAGAATGACAGAAGGCAACTGCTTTTTTTAATGTCAATGCATTATTTTACAGCCGGCTCGGTGGCTGTATTGAACTGTAAAGGACATCATCTATTTGTCGGCAGCGAGTCTACTTTTCTCTTTTGCGCTTCTGCTTACCAGTAAATTTTTCCGAAAAATAAGAGATTATTTTGAAATAAAAGTATAAAATGAAAAACGTCCGAAAGATTACTCTTTCGAACGTTTTCATGGCAGGTGAAAAGGCAAGATAAATCCGGGATGTTTCTAGCAATAACACATGAGCAGTAAAAGTGTCACCAAATTTGTAAAATAACCAAGAAAAAAGTTATGGAATGCGGACAAAAAAGGTAAAAAAGGACTACAATTCAATAACTTTCTCTCGAAATTATTGATATATTTGAATAAAGTTTGCGTCTTTTTCTCGGTTTATGTGTTATTGTAATTGAGGAAAAGTAAATCATACTACCTTCGGCTATCCAAAGTCAGATGGAAAAATTGTACACTTCATATTCGGACGACGAACTTATCACCCTTCTCTCACGATCAGGGCGAGACGCAGAGCGTGCGTTTACGGTACTTTACAACCGTTATTCGCCACGTATTCACGCGTATTGTTTTCGGATAATCGAAGATAGTGCTTTTGCTGAAGATATGTTTCAGGAGACCTTTATAAGGTTTTATCAAACTGCTATAGCCGGTCGAGCGATTACGAATGTTCCGGGCTTTATGATTACGATTGCGAGGAATTTATGCCTCAATTATAAACGGGATAGAAAAGATGCACTTGTACTCAATGATATTGATTTTTATACAGATACAAGTCAGAACTACGAACAGAAAGAGTTGCTGGATTTAATTGCCCGCTCGCTCGAACTGTTAAGTTTTGAATACAGGGAGATTTTTATTCTCAGAGAGTACGACGGTTTATCCTACGAAGAGATAGCCGAAGTAACGGGAACAACCGTTACCAATGCGAAAACAAGGGCGTTCAGGGCAAAACAAAAGGTAAAAGAGATATTGCAGCCCTATCTTAAAGATTTGTGCGAATAGACTGTAAACATTAAAATAAAACGACTTTTAGTAATAACAATATAGACTACAAACAGGAAATTCCATAACAGATTTCCTTTCGGCAACAAAACAATTGAACTTATGGACTACTCCGAACTATTATATGATTTTGTGGACGGTACTACTGATACCGCACAAGAACAATCATTATTTACGGCACTTGCGTCTCATGATGAATTACGTGCTGATTTGAAGCAATTGCTGGCAATTAAAACTGCTGTGCAGAACGATTCGAAAGCGTTTAATCCTCCTGCTGAATCTACGCTTGCGCTCTTTTCTACACTCGGATTTGCTGCTCCGCCAATGCCTACACCTATTGCAACGTCTGCTAAAGCTAACATTGCAAGCCGAGCTTCACAGTTTGTTGGCGGGGCATCCAAGGCAATAATGACAGGAATTGTCATGTCTTCGGTGACAGCACTTGTTATGTTTCTGCTAATGAATAATCCGGTGGAAGAATCAAATAGAAAATTCGCAGAGAAAGCAATTCCCTCCCCTGCTGCTCCTACAAATGCTCTCGCAGGTATGTCAGGGGCAAATGAAGTAAATAATTCGACTGAAACAGTACGGACAATTACCTTGCCTCCGAAGGAAATCATTAAATATGTCTATATAAATGTTCCTGTGGAAGCACCATCTACTGCAGCAATTCCTACGGAAATTCCTATGAGTGAATCTGAAAGTTTAGCTGAAACAACAAGTGCAGCAGCACAGCCGATTATGACTACAGATTATAGAACACTTGCGATGTCGCAGAACATACCTAGTAAAAATTCCGACTGGAAACATGTTGATTATGATGCAGATCAATTACCGGCACCGATAGATATGACACCTTCAAGCAACTTCCCTCGCTGGACATTTGAACTTCGAAGGATTGATACACGTTCATCTGTAAATCCAACGTTTATAAGCCCAACACCGATATTGAATAATTTGGCTGTAACTGCATTGTATTCTATTAATTCAGAATTTTCGGCAGGGGTTGAAGTTGCAGCCGAACAATCGTTACAGCGTTTTACCGGTAAAGATAAAGCCGGACGGACTTTGCTTTATGAGCAAAACCCTACTTTGCCGTCAGCTGCAATTACCCTCAGGTATACACCCTTTCAATGGGGTAAATTCCAACCGGTTTTTCAAGCAGGGATAGGTGGAACTGAGGTAGGAGCATTCGGACGAGGGCTTGTCGGGGTTCAGTATTTTCCTGAAACATTCCTCAGCTTTTTGATCAGCGGAGAGGCAAATATGATGCGGTACTCATATCAAAACACTTCATACACTACTTCGAAATATGGGTTAAGCTATGGAATATCATTCCATTTTTAAGAAATATTCCCTTAAGAAATACATACAGTCAGGTATAACTGTTATTGTCTGTTTAGTGCTGATAGTAAGCGCAGGGTGTACTTCTGCAATTGATATTGATACGGTTAGAAAAGTAACAACAATAGATTCTGTGAAAAAAGCTGAACCTTTTGTGGTTAATGCTACGTATAAATTTTATGAAGTAGGGCTGATTCAAGATGCAACAAATCCAAATAAAATTGACTCTTATAACGATGAATGGCTATATTTACCCGGCTCTATCACGGCAATAATTGATACCTCTGCATCTACGGATACGCTCTGGTTGGATATTGCGCTGGAAAGCGATCCGAAGAATCCGACTCGCCAACGTCCGCGCCAGGAAGTTGTAACCTCTATGCGCATTCGGCTGAACACAATGCCGACTAAAGGGACATATCCGCTTCTGTTTGCTCCGAATGTAGGCACAGGGTCTCTTATTATTACACTTGGAGCAATCGAACCGCAAAAAACATATTTTGGGAAGGTACTGGTCTCGTTCTCGACGATAGAGAAAATAAATGACGGTAAAAATTCAAAACTTACAATGGCAGTTCAAGCGACTGTCCCTTCTGCAAGTAAGAGCTTCACCACGTTTAACTTTCAGGGCGAAGTTGTGTTGTTGTGGTGACTGGTGCATATTTTTGATATTGCATACGGATTGCGTTTCACTCACTCTGTAGGAAATATCATTGCATTTCAATTCCATGTTTCATTTCATCGGCAATCATTGCACAATAGTCGCGATAGGAACATTTAGGGAGAGAATGAACGGTTTTGAGGAATGTTTCATAGTCAACGAACTTCATCTGTAAAGCGATTTCTTCCAAACAGGCAATTTTCCTTCCTTGCCTTTTCTCGATTGCATGAATAAATGTACTTGCTTCAAGCATACTTTCGGGAGTTCCCGTATCAAGCCATGCAATGCCGCGTCCCATCAATTGTACTCTCAGGCGATGTTGGCGTAAATATTCCAAATGTATTTCGGTAATCTCCACTTCGCCACGTAAGCTCGGCTTCACATCTTTTGCAATATCACAAACGTCGCTTGTAAAAATATACAGCCCCGGAATTGCATAATTGGATTTTGGCTTCAGGGGCTTTTCTTCAATACCGGCAACTCTGCCTCCTTCACCAAACTCAACAACACCATACCGTTCCGGATCCTGAACACGATAACCAAAGATTGTACCTCCTTGATTGGTATCAATTGCCTCACGAACGAAGTCCAACTTTCCATAGAAGACATTATCGCCGAGAATCAAACACACTTGGTCATTCCCGATAAATTCCTGTCCATATATAAACGCCTCTGCAATACCCTTAGGAGCAGTTTGAACTTTGTATTCCAAATGAATTCCCCACTGCGAGCCATCACCAAGCAGTTGCTTGAAATGGGGGGTGTCTTGAGGTGTTGAAATTATCAAGACTTCTCGGATTCCGGCAAGCATAAGCGTTGCAAGGGGGTAATAGATGAGCGGTTTGTCGTAGATTGGTTGAAGCTGTTTGCTGAAAACTGCAGTTGTAGGGTATAGTCGTGAACCGCTTCCGCCGGCTAGTATGATTCCTTTTGTATTCATATGAATAGGGTTGAATAGATATTGTTTAGTAGAGGTTGTTTAGAAATGGTTATTCTGTGAGGATGGTCCTTTTTTCCATATTGCATCGCCTATTTCGGCTACAAGAACCCCTCCAATAACCAACGCCCCGCCACATACCTCAGAAAATCTAAATGACTCATGAAGAAACACTACTGCCATTGCCGATGCAAGAATCGGCTCTATCGAAAAAATAAGTGCAGTCTTGACAGGTGTCGTCTCACGTTGAAAGCGGGTTTGAATATATGTAGCCACTACTGAACCGAGTATTGCAGTATAGAGAACGGCAATAATGAACGGCGTAGATGGCAATGCACGGGCAACATCACCCACAAAACGTGACGGACTTCCTTCAAAGCAAAAATATGCACCCATTGCTACAAAAGTGGTCATAACAAACTGTACAATAGCAAGCCGTACCGATAAAATGCCAATGGTAGTGGAATTTCTTGTAAAAACATCAGTATAGGTAATATAAATTCCCCAACAAGCCGAACAGGCAAGAGTGGCAATATCACCCATGTTTAGATTTGCAAAATCAGGTTTGGCAAATATCCATAATCCTGTTATTACAACCACAACTCCGATTTTTTGGAAAAGTGAGATTGCTCTGCGTTCTACAATCCAATAGGTAATTGGTGCAAAAATCACCATTGCACCGGTTATAAACGCCGACTTGGATACAGTGGTGTAATTCAATCCCCACGTTTGTAGCAGAAATCCTACGCTGAAAAAAACACCCAAAAGTATTCCCTGCCAAAACTCGGTTTTTGTAATACCGCGAATATATTTCCACCACAGAGCAAGAGCAATAATGCTTGCCAAGGCGAACCTCAAACCCGAATAGAGGAAAGGAGGCACATCTACTAATGCGTTCTTGATGATAACAAACGTCGCACCCCATATAAGGGTGATAAATACTAATAAAAGTTCAGCTTTGAAGGATTTAAGCATGGAAACGGCAGAAAAAGAACGACAGAAAAAGAACCGAGTGTTGGTCATCGTACAATGACCATACCATTACTTATAGTAACCCAAGCATTTCGATAGCCATTTGATATTTTTTTGCCGGTGGCATGATATAGACACCGCTCACCAAGTGTTTAGCTTCGCGCAGAAATTCTACTGCAATTGTCATACCTTCGTGCATTGATTTTTCTACATTTCCGGATGAAGCATTCATACGGGCGCGTACCCATGCCGGGACTACCATACCCGGCACTTCATAATGAAGAAACTCGGCATGACGCGCAGTTCGCAGAGGAATAATACCCAGCATAAAGTGCAATTTGAGATGCTGTGTCTTATTAAGAAAGGTTTCGAGTGTCTTTAGTTCAAAAATCGGTTGCGAGAATACAATTTTTGCACCTTCTTCAGCTTTTAATTCAAGACGGCGAACTTCGCGTTCCAAATCATCTGTACCAGGATTACAAGCGCAGCTTATCGAGAATTGTGTGGGCTTGCCTAACGTATTACCCATCAAGTCATTACCGCTGTTCATTCGGTTAATGGTTCGCACCAGACCAATCGAATCAACGTCATATACACTTGTAGCATTCGGATAATCGCCGATACTTGTCGGGTCTCCCGTAATGGCGAGAATATTGCGCAAACCGAGGGCATAGCCGCCGATTAAATCCGATTGAAGCCCAACCATATTCCTGTCGCGACAAGCCAAATGAGTGATACATTCAATTCCCACTTGCGACTGAATCAGATGCGAAATTGCAATAGGTGAAATCCTCACTCTTGCCCGCGCACCATCGAAAACATTTACAGCATCTATTCCATTATCTTTTAGGAATTGGGCTGTCGTTATAACGGGTTGCATATCCAATCCGCGCGGTATTTCCACCTCGACCGTTGCCATGAATTTAGAGCCGATGTTCCGCTCAAATTCAGAGCGCTCATCAGGTTGATTCTCGAACGAAGGGACAATCTTAGGCGCTTTGGGTGGAATTTTTGCTTCACTGATTATTACGTTCTTGACAATTGAGGCAATTTCTTTGATGTGTTCGACGCTTGCTCCGCCATCAGCACCGATAATTGATACTCCTGCCTGAACAAGTTTGAGAGCTACTCTTGCTACGTAATCCGGCTCGGCATTGTAATTGGCTCTGCCGTCCACAAGTGTTGGGATTGCAATATCGGGAAGTGAACAGAGCGGAACATTTGTACCGTTTATGGATTTGATAATATCAAGCATCCTGTTCGGTCCGACGGTAGAGCTTGCACCAAATGCCGCAAGGTTATGGCTTTCAAGGGCTCGGGCAATATCGGCTGGAAACGAGGTGGCGAGTACACTTCCGTCTTCTGGAAATGCCTTTAGCGCAATAATAGGAATGTCGCTCGTAACAAATTGAGCCGCTTCGATTGCAATTTCAAGTTCATGTATATCTACAAACGACTTGAGCATCAAGACTTCTGCCCCGCCATCGAGCAATGCGATTATTTGCTCGATAAAGACCTCTTTTGCTTCACTGTCGGTGAGTGTGCCTATTGGCTTGAAGAATCGCCCTGTGGGTCCTACAACTCCTGCTACATATCCTTTGTGAAGGGATACCGTTCGAGCAATCCATACTCCTTTTCGGTTTATCTCATATACTTTATCGGAGAGTCCGAATTTTTCTAGCGCGAGGCGGTTTGCGTGTTGGGTATTTGTTTTGAGGAGTTCAGCCCCGGCGTTGAGAAATTCGCGGTAAATATTTTCGAGAACAACGGGATTTTTGAGATTATAAAGATCTGTCGGGAGTTCATTGCAGCCGCGTTTTTGGAGTTCGATGGCAATAGAGCCGTCAGTTACAAGCGGGGATTTTCCGAGACGTTCATTAAAAGGGAGTTTGGTCATGGACAAAGTATAGTTCAGAAATAAGAATTTAGTGTGCAATGCTTGCATTTTGAGAAGAAACTTCGTCATTAGCTGCAAGCGAATCGAATGTATATTGCTTGTTTGGAAAAAAATAGAGATACAGTGCACCGGCTAGCATAGCAGTATCTTCAAGAACTTTCATCCATCCAACTTGTGATGCTTTCGTGGCAGCACCCTGTGATGTTTGTGCAAAACAGCCGCAATTGATATTATAACCCCTTAGAATTGCCGAGATAATTGCAATAATAAATACTATCAGCATTCCCGAAATAAGTGCCGATGATGCGCGGATACGAACACCGATTACCAAAAATATTCCGGCGAGGAGCTCAATCCACGGCATTGTAAGTGCCATAAGATTCAATGCAGCATTTGGAATAATATGATAGTTGCCGATAGATTTGGCAAAGGCATCCGGTTCGGCAATTTTATCCAATGCTGCAAAAATGAAAATACCTCCAAGCAGCAAACGAACCGCAAGGGCTAGAATTGGGTTGTTAAGAATGGTTTTCATGGTTTACGTATGCTAGAGATGAACCGATGTACTTGTTAATTGTTCTTCAAAATTACTGCTTTTATGCATCGTAGAAAAGCAGAAAATAATGTGGTATAGAACCTGTTATAGTTTCTTATTTTCATAATTTTAGATAAAAAGACGGTTACTCGTCATTTTTCTGATTTTTGATGTTGGAGAAGTGATGAAATTAGCTTAGTTTCGATAAAGTATTTTGATGCCCTGTCAGTTTATTTGATTTTATCATTTTTTAAGGAGTAAATCGGATGAAATATTGGATAATGTGTTTATCGGTAGCAACCCTGATTGGAGTGTCTGGCTGTGGCGGGAAAATGGATGAAATGCGTCAGGCAGCAGAGAATGTAAAAGAATTAGGCAAGGTAAGCGAAAATGTCGAGAAGGCAAACCAAGTAAACGAAGCTCGTCGTGAAGAGCGTCGGAAACGCGGGGATACTCTTGCAATGCCATATCAGGATTTACAAAAATATCTTCCTGAGTCTGTATCGGGCTATACCCCTCAAGAGCCAAGCGGCTCGACAATGAATATGACGGGAATGTCGTATTCGACAGCTGCACGCCGATATACAAAATCCGGTGCTGAAGGCGCAGAGGAATCTGTCGAGGTGACTATTATTGATTATAACGCATCAAGCGACCTTTACACAGGAATGACTGCTCTATGGGGAACAAACTTCTCGATGGAAGACCAAAACGGATACTCTCGTTCCTTTGATTTGGGAATGAAGGACGTAGCCGGCTGGGAACATTATGACAAGCAAAATAAAAACAGTGAAATAACAACAGCAGTAGGCGGTCGGTTTATCCTTACGGTGAAAGCATCAACCCAGCCAAATAACGACATGGCGAAATCAATTGCTAAGTCAATGAAGTTAAGTGAACTTGCAGCTAAATAACAGTAAGTGATGGGCAAAATAAAGCGCACAAATAAAATAGTGCCATTCTGAAGGGGTCTTCGACTGAAGAATCTATTAGAAAGTTAGAATCTGCCGAACGGATGCACTAATAGATTCTTCAATGTGCTGTAAATTGCATCTCTTACATTTACTCGTCATTCAGAGGGCTTCTTTGACCGAAGAATCTCAGTTTAGGGGATTCTCCGGGAATTAAAAGCAGTCCTTAAAAAGAAAAGTTCAGTTCAGTTCAGATGATAAAGAAATACATAATACTCAAGATTCAATTAAACTGAGATTCTTCAGTCGCGGACTCCATCAGAATGACAGAAGGCAACTGTTTATTTTATTATGTCATTACATTATTTTGCATCTGGATTTGGGCGGCTACCATGAACTCTGAATGACAGGATTAATATTCCAATTTATGTATAGTAAATCACTTGTAATGAATGTAAAACAATTGATTCTTTGAAAAATGTAGTTTTTAATTATAAAGTGGAGTTCAGAAACCACTCAAAAAAACGGGGCTACAAAAGCCAGTTGATAATCATCAAATTATAACTATGTATTGTAGAAATTGTGGAAATGAAGTTTCCGAAAAAGCAATCATGTGCGTAGCTTGCGGTACTCCTCCAAATTCAGGCAATAAATACTGCTCCAACTGCAAAGCAGATACATCGCCGAGTACCGTTGTCTGTATGAAGTGTGGTGTTGGTTTGAGAGGTGAAATAACAGGCGCAAGACCGGGAGCAGTAGCCGGGGAATCAAAAGATTGGCTTACAACACTGCTTTTGGCTTTGTTTGTCGGCTATTTTGGAGTTCATAGATTCTATACGGGTCATACAGGAATTGGCGTAGTCCAATTATTAACACTTGGGGGATGCGGAATATGGACTTTGATTGACATTATTCAGATTGTCACGGGAAGCTATAAAGATGCACAAGGAAATGCATTGGTTAAAAACTAAAAGGTCTTCAGCATAAACAAGAGCTATAGATGAGGTATTACTATTGTTAATTCTCCTATTAGGCCGATACCGATAGTTTAGAAAAATAAGTTGTTTTGAGGGTGGGAACAAAAGAATATCATACAATTGTATGGGAAATTAAGAATTGTGACATTGAATTTAAGTTAGCAGAACAACTGTGTTGTTTCCTCGGTACGCCCTAGTGTGGGACAGAGTTTATTTATTTTATATTTTCTATTATGAGGTGTTAGAATGAATGATGATACTATGATCCCCGATCCGGTAGATGTTGAGAAAAACAAGATAATGGCAATAATTGCCTATCTCGGATGCCTGTGTCTTATCCCGCTGCTTGCCGCCAAAGATTCGCAATTTGCACGTTATCACGCTAATCAAGGTTTAGTTTTGCTGATAATGTGGTTGCTTGTCGGTGTTGGTTCTAATATAATGAATTTTGGAATGATACACTTTATATTCTGGGCAATTCAAGTGGGATTGTTTGTTCTTATGGTGCTTGGGCTTATGAATGCAGCTAGTGGTAAAATGGCTCCTCTTCCACTAATTGGTGGAATTTCAATTGTTAAGTAAATAGTATGGAAAATAATATTGAAGGCGGTGGTTTCACCGCCTTTTTTTATTTTTGAGCAGTTTTTACACTTGGTTCACCATTCTGTTTCATAGAGGATGAGCTATTACAGATGATATTGATAAATATTGAAAGAATTTATGTCTGAATTTACCTGTATAAAAATATACCAGCCCAAGCCGTTTGTAGGGGCAATTGAGCTCCATCGCCCTGAAGCACTCAACGCGTTGAGTTTGCAATTGATGGTTGAACTAGTGCAAGCAGTGGAAGCATATGATAAAAACCCCGATATCCGTTGCATTGTTGTCCATGGAAGTGTAAAGGCATTTGCCGCAGGAGCAGACATTAAGGAAATGGCAGATGCAGGAACAATAGAGATGCTCGAACGAGACCAATTTGCCCGTTGGGAACGAATCCGCCTTTGCAAAACGCCTCTTATCGCTGCAGTTTCCGGCTTCGCACTTGGCGGAGGGTGCGAACTGACAATGCATTGTGATATGATTGTTGCGAGCGAAACAGCACAATTCGGACAGCCGGAAATAAATCTTGGTGCAATGCCCGGCGCTGGCGGAACTCAGCGTCTTACCCGTGCAATAGGCAAAGCACTCGCTATGGAAATGGTGCTCACCGGAAGAATGATGGGTGCACAGGAAGCACTGAGAGCAGGATTGGTCAATCGGGTAGTTCCTGTGGAAGGGTATTTGAATGAGGCATTTGCTCTTGCTGCTGAGGTTGCCTCCAAAGCACCGATTTCCAGCCGGCTTGCCAAAGAAGCAGTGTTGAAAGCATTCAGTACAACTCTTGAAGGGGGGCTGGAATTTGAACGTAAAAATTTCTATATGCTTTTTGCAAGCGAAGATCAAAAAGAAGGAATGGCTGCCTTCGTCGAAAAACGTAAACCTGTATGGAAGGGGAAATAATGCGCACAGCAATCTACCCGGGTACATTCGATCCTATTACCAACGGGCATCTCGATATAATTGAACGTGCTGCTGCAATGTTCGACCGTGTGGTTGTTGTTATTGCTGTCAATAGTAAGAAATCACCACTATTTACCAAAGAAGAGCGAGTGGAACTTGTCCGCGATGCCCTAGCCCATCTGTCTAATGCCGAGGTGGTCCTTCACGAAGGACTTATGATTGACTGTGCCCGTACATATTCGGCTATTGCCATTATTCGCGGTTTACGTGCTATTTCTGATTTTGAATATGAATTTCAAATGGCTCTGATGAATCGCAAACTTGAGCCGTCAATTTCTACTATTTTCCTAATGCCCCACGAAAAATATACCTACCTAAATTCTACAATCATTCGCGAATTAGCACGTTACCGCCAAAATGTAAGTGAATTTGTTTCCCCGAAAGTAGCAGAGATGCTTGCTCATAAATACGGGGAATAGATTGAAATAATACGCTGTTCTTCCGTTTTAATCAAGCCCCGATGCCCACCGATATAATTATCGAAATAAAAAACCTGACAAAAAAATTTAACAATTTTACTGCGGTAGATAATCTCAGTATGAATGTCTGTCGGGGTGATATTTACGGATTCTTGGGTCCGAACGGTGCCGGTAAAAGTACTACAATCCGTATGATGCTTTCATTGATTGAACCCACTGACGGAACTATCAGTATTTTCGGCAAGCCGCTCGCATCCCATCGTAAAGAGATACTCCGCAATATAGGGGCAATAGTAGAAAAACCTGATTTCTACCTCTATCTTACAGCATATAAGAATCTTGAAATTTTGGGGAGAATTTCCGGTGTTGATATTTCTCGCAAACGTATTATGGAAGTACTGGAAATAGTAAACCTCCATGAACGAGCCCACAGCAAAGTAAAAACATACTCGTATGGAATGAAGCAGCGTCTCGGTATTGCGCAAGCACTTATCCACAATCCTGAACTGATTATCCTCGACGAACCCACCAACGGACTTGACCCGATGGGAGTGAAAGAAGTGCGCGACCTTATTCTTCATCTTAGCCGTGAAGAGAAGAAAACGATTTTTCTTTCGTCCCACATTTTACCCGAAGTAGAAGTTGTGGCAAGCCGGATGGCGATTATCAACAAAGGGCGAACAGTAGTAGAAGGTGAAGTGCAAAAGCTCCTTAATTCAGGTAGCTTTATAGTGAGAATAGGGGTTGATAAACTGCAAAAATCGCAGATACTGTTGGAAAACTCGGAATGGAAAGAGTGTGTGGAGCAATCAGAAAGTGAGCTTCTGCTGTCGCTTGTGCAAGACGATATTGCTCGTGTGAATCAATTGCTTGTTTGTAATGATATAGCAGTTCATTCAATTAAATCCACCCGTTCTCTCGAAGATTATTTTTTGAATATTACTCAGGATGTCCGCTCATGATATTCACGCTTATCCGAATAGAGCTTTCAAAAATATTCAGCAAGTGGCGTTCGTTTATCGGTTTCATTGCAGTTACCGTGTTGGTCCCCATTATTCAAGTGGCGATGTATTCGGAAGGCGACGAGTATTTTAATTTATTTACTCAAACCTTGCAGCAGCAATTTGACTTTTCGGGACACATGACCAACGGTTTTCTCATTGCTTTCATTACTTTGCAAAGTTTATATGTACATATACCCCTTTTGATTTCTTTAGTTACGGGGGACTTGCTCGCGGGTGAAGCAACAGCGGGAACATATCGCCTCTTACTGGTAAGACCCATTTCTCGGTTGCAGGTGGTTACTTCCAAGTTTATAGCGGGATTAGTATATACCAATTTGCTGATTCTTTGGCTTGCAATACTTAGCTTGGGTTTGAGTTTTTTGGTATTTGGAAAGGGAGAATTGCTGATTGTGGGCGAAAAAATTACTATTTTAGCTGCCGACGATATTCTTTGGCGGTTTCTTTATTCGTATGCGTATGCTGCTCTTAGCATGACCGCAGTTGCATCATTGGCATTTCTTTTTTCGGCTTTGGTAGAGAATGCAATTGGTCCGATAGCTTCAACAATGGCGATAATTATAGTTTTTACAATCGTTTCAACATTGAATGCACCGTTTATAGCTGCTGTAAAGCCATTCTTGATTACTTCTCATCTGACAGGATGGAAATTCTTTTTCGAGCAACCGGTTGCTATTGATAAAATAATAAATTCAGGCGGGATACTCGTGGCATATTGCATTGTGTTTTTTACTGCTGCGGCAGTTGTATTCAGTCGGAAAGATATACTTACATAAACGGCATGGTGTAAGGGATAGGGATTAAATTGTAAGCGATGAGTAGTATGTTATAACTTGTAAAATTAGGTATTCAATCTATGTCTGTTCTCCCTGTGTATTTATATAACCATCCTGTCTTAAAGAAAAAGACGGAACCAATCACCGAAATGACGGGCGAACTCCGCTCGTTTATCAAAGATATGTTCGACACAATGTATGCTGCCGATGGTATTGGACTAGCTGCCAATCAGGTGGGTGCCTCCATAGCCCTTACGGTAATTGACGTTTCCCGTGCTGCTGATGACGAGGATGATGAGGACGACGAGCCGATTATCGAACCTATGGCTCTTATCAACCCTGTTATAGAATACTTTTCTGACGAGGAAATTGATTTCGAAGAGGGATGCTTGTCCCTCCCCCATTTCCGTGAAAAGGTAATGCGCCCTGACGCTGTGCAGATTCGATTTATGGATATTGATATGAAAGAGCATACGATGGAGGTGGACGGACTCTTTGCGCGCGTAGCCCAGCATGAAATTGACCACTTGAATGGAATTTACTTCTTCGAGCGGCTCACCTCGCTCCGTCGTACTCTCTCACAGAAAAAACTCAAAAGAATTATTCGCGGTGATATTTCTCCGAAATACGCGGTGGTGGATGCTTCGGGGAAGCGGTATGATTATTCGCCGGATGATGATGAGTAAGGGAATAGTTACAGACGTAAAATACAGTCATATGCAATTTAATAGATAATACCTGAATTTATGAGATGTAAAGATACCTTCTAAAACCAAATTTACTCACAATTATTATTATGTATTTTTTATGAAAACCCATAATTTTTCTGCTGTAGTTCATCTTGAAGATGATATATATGTAGCAAACTGTCCGGAAATAGGCACTGTGAGCCAAGGCAAATCAATTGAAGAAGCCGTTGCTAATTTGAAAGAAGCTACGGAACTCCATATTGAAGAATTTCCGATTGGTTCAACTTCTGCAATATTTCTTACAACGTTTGAGTTGGAATATGCCTAAACTTCCAAGAATCTCGGGTAAAGAAATAATTCGTGCATTGGAAAGACTTGGATTTTCTGAGTTCGTCAGAGAGGAAGTCATGTTACATTGATAAAAGAAACTGCAAATGGGAAAAGAGGTTGCACAGTACCTTTACATGAAACAGTTGCTGTTGGTACTCTAAGCAGTATTTTAAAGCAAGCAGATATTAAAATCGAAGAATTTATTGAAAAACTATAATGATTCGATAGATTCAAACGATAAATATTAATGACAAAAGGGCTTGAAAAAGCCCTTTTGTTGTTTTAAGCATTCTATATATTATCCTACCCGCGAATAAACTCAGCTATCTTCTCCACCACAAAATGAATCTGCTCCGTGCGAAGCTCAGGGAAAATAGGAAGTGCAAGCGAAGTAGTCGCAGCAAAGTTCGCTACAGGGAAATCGGCATCAACCGGATTCAAATACTGAAAGCACTCCTGGCGGTGGAATGGAACAGGATAGTAAATCTCAGCCCCAATATCATTCGATTTCAGAAATTCACGCAATTCATCTCGCCGCTCCACTCTAATAATAAACTGGTTGTAGATATGGTAATTTTTCACACCTGATGACTGATAAATTGCAGCAGGAAGGAGAACTTTGTTCGCGTCGTCAAAAGCTGTTTTTCCGGTTTCATGGGCTAGCCCGCGCTCGCAGAACAGGGTTTCGTAAAGCCGTGCATTGTTTCGACGTGCTTCGTGCCATGACTCCAAATGGCGGAACTTTACGTTGAGTACCCCTGCCTGGATTGCATCCATGCGGAAATTCCCGCCCACAAATTTATGATAGTAGCGCGGCTCCATTCCGTGATCACGCATTTGCCGTAGTTTTTTATAGAGAGTTTCGTCGTTGGTTGTGAGCAATCCAGCATCACCGAATGCGCCGAGATTCTTTGTCGGATAGAACGAAAAGCATCCCATCAGTCCCATCGAACCGACAGGCGTGCCGTTTCGGTAATGTGTACCAATTGCTTGGGCAGCATCTTCGATAATAGGAATTCCAAATTCTGTTCCGATAGCCAATATCTCATCCATTGCTGCACTTTGCCCGTAGAGGTGCACCGGAATAATTGCTTTTGTACGTGAAGTAATCGCCGCTTGAATTGCATCAGGGCTGATATTCAAAGTCACCGGTTCTGAATCTACAAACACAGGTTTTGCACGAAGTCGGGCAGCTACCCCTGCTGTTGCAAAGAATGAATATGTAGGCATAATTACTTCATCATCAGGTGCTAGGTCTAATGCCATCAATGCCATAAGCAGAGCATCCGTACCGCTTGATACACCAAGAGCGAATTTTGCTCCGCAATAATTAGCAAGCGTTTGCTCAAGGTCTGCTGTCTCCTTACCGAGAATAAGGGATTGAGACTGTGCTATACGTAGCAGTACAGGTTCAATTTCGGATTGAATAGTTTGATATTGCAGTTGTAAATCAAGAAGGGGAACTCGCATATTTCTCCAAAAAAGGTGGAATTCTAAGGGCTGTTTCAGTACAAAAATACGAAATAAACGGGCGTTCTTTAAGCATAATATAAAAAACTATGCTAAGTAAAAATAATATTTTATAATTAACTCGATGAAATTATGAATGTATGTTTTTCTATTTCTACAGAACATAGAGACTACTACTGACAACTAAAATTGACTAAGAAAATCGTTGTATTACAAAAACAAAACCTGTTTTTCGTTTGTGAATATCGGTGTATTTTGGTAAGTTGCAACAGACACTTACTCCGAAATAACTGTTAAATACTCTAATTGCTTTTTTTGAAGGAAATATTTGTGAAAATTACTATACTCGTAAGTCTGCTTTGTGTTTTCATGTTTTGCAATCTTTCAGCACAAATTATCGGAACACCGGGCACTTCGACAGTATCGGTTGATTCTAATCGCCGAGCTTCAGTACAACCGGTTGAGGCAACTCTCTATTCGGGGGTAAATGTAGGGCTTGGTTTTGGGTATGGTTTCAAGGAAAGCTATGATTTTGGTATAAATGTTCGCGCCGGAATTTCGTCGGAAAGCAGATGGTATATCGGTGGAATTTTCAACTATAATTTCGGACGATCCCTTTCACAAACATTTGACTCCACTTCATTATCTTTAGAAAAATTTTCATACTCTATTGCAGGCGAATTGGGGTATGATGTACTCATAGAGAAAAAAGCGATTCTTCGTCCTTCTGTAGCAGTTGGGTTTATTACATTCAGAAGTATAACCGATATTAGAGGGTTAATAAATAAAAAATCGGATGAAACCACTTCACGTATAGTAATTAGCCCCGGAATGTTTGTACAGTTTCCGCTAAGCCAAGACATATTTTGGGGTGCTGAGTTACGGTATAGTGTCATTACCGGTGATGGGGATTATAACGCTTTTGGATTATATACCAATTTTCTTTTCAGGTTTTAAGTTATACTTGTTGATTGACTACGTATGCTTTCTTTACGTCAATTTGTCCCTTCGGTAGAGCAGTTTATTGTTGGTCATAGGGGCGCATCCGGAACTGCTCCCGAAAATACTCTTGCGTCTGTACGACAGGCACTTGCTGCCGGAGTGGATATGATTGAACTTGACGTGCAACTCACTGCGGACCATGAAATTGTTGTATTTCATGATGCTGTTTTGGGACGTACCACACAAGGGAAGGGAAGAGTTCAAGCCACATCGCTACGTTCGATGCAGTCTTTGGATGCCGGATCATGGTTTTCAAAAGAATTTAGCGGCGAAACCGTACCGTCTCTTCTTCAGGCAATTGAGCTAATTAGAGGAAAGGCATATCTAAATATTGAAATAAAACCTCCGCAACAAGGAGAAGATTATCACATTCGCCTTGAGAAAATTCTAGAATGTATTTTTACAACGGGCATGGAGCAATTTACTCTCTTTGGTTCGTTCCATCATGAATCGCTGGCTTGTCTTAAACGCCTGCATCCTGAGCTTCACACAGCGGCAATCAATACCCCGAACGATAAACGTTTACCTTCTGAAATTGCTTCCGAAATTGGGTGCGAGGGATTTATATGCTCTTTGCGAGAACTTACCCACAAACGATCTGAGGATGCTGTGAGAAGTAATATTTAT
Source organism: uncultured Chitinophagaceae bacterium (assembly GCA_964527785.1). Lineage (GTDB taxonomy): Bacteria > Bacteroidota > Ignavibacteria > Kapaibacteriales > UBA961 > JADJXV01. The sequence goes on along the minus strand of CAZGNO010000004.1, from coordinate 62,850 downwards.
CTTGGAGTTTATACTGTGAATACCGAAGAAGATTTCAAATTTGCCCGAAGTCGCAGAGCAAAAGCAATTGCCACAAACTTTCCGGGGCGAATTGCCGAATTTATGAAAAATCAATAGTATAAATTTGAGTGTTGATTTCTTGTAATGAATATACTATCTTGATATTGAAATATAAAGGTTTGCTTAATATTTTTTGTACTTATAGTGAGGAGATTCTATGAAGGTATGTACTACGGTAGAGATGCTTCGTAACAGATTTCTTGCAATAATAATTGTGCTCGCAATGGGATTTGCCGTCAGCTCGAACGCAGTCGCTCAAAGCGAAGGCGGGCGTATCGGATTTGGTTTCAACGGCGGTGGCGTGAAATATTGGGGAACATTTACAGATAATCAATTATGGTTTGGCGGAGATTTGTTTGTTCGATGGAACATTATTAATCAAATATCACTTCAGGCAGGAGCGGGCTGGGCGCAACTCCGATACAAAAATACTCCGGAAATTCAAGCACAACATCCTGAGTTTTACGGGCTTTTTGGACAAAATGGATTTGACAAACCTCACGAAAAGAGTTTTTCAAGAATCAGTACGTATGAGGCATTCTTATCATGGAATATTCTTCCGAAAGAGAAATTTGTCCCGTATGTTTTTGGCGGTGTAGGGATTACAAACTGGAATCCTACATACGACGACGGCAAAGCATTACCGCTCAATAACGGTACTACATACGAGAAACAGAAAGTCATGTTTCCGTTTGGTGCAGGATTTGAAATGTATCTGACGGATGATTTTGTTTTCAACGGACGGGGAACTGTTCGGATGACCGGAACATCATGGCTGGACGGCTATGATCCTGTTCATGATAAAAAAGCAGCAGACGGTGATGATATTTTCATGACATTCGGAGCGGGTTTTACCTATTACGTCTTCGGCAATGCCGATTACGACAATGATGGTGTGACTAATTCACGTGAACGTGAACTAGGCACAGATCAAAATAACCCTGATTCAGACGGTGACGGTCTTACGGACGGGCAGGAAGTGTTTACCTACTTTACAAATCCTCTTAAAGCTGATACCGACGGCGATAATCTTACCGATTACGATGAAATATTTAAGCATAAAACACAAGCGACTCGTGCTGACACCGACAGTGACGGTCTTAACGACGGGGAAGAATTAGTTCGCAAAACAAATCCGTTAAACCCCGATACAGACGGCGACGGCTTGCTCGACGGAGAGGAAGTGAGCAAATACAAAACCGACCCGATGAAACCGGATTCAGATGGTGACGGCTTGAATGACGGCGATGAAGGAAAGAAATATAATACTAACCCTGTAACTGCCGATACTGATAATGATGGAATTTCCGACGGTGAAGAAGTCAATACTACCAAAACGAACCCTACGCTTACCGATACGGACGGCGACGGCTTGCGTGACGGTGACGAGCTGAAACAGTACAAAACCGACCCGATGAAACCTGATACCGATGGAGACGGTATAAATGACGGTGATGAAGTAAAACAGTACTCAACCGACCCTCTTAAACAGGATAGTGACGGCGATAGCATAAGCGATGGTGATGAGCTGCGGAAATATAAAACAAATGCACTTTCGGATGATTCTGACCAAGACAGACTAAAGGACGGCGACGAAATAAATCAATATAAATCTGATCCTCTCAAAGCAGATACAGACGCAGACGGACTCAAAGACGGTGACGAAGTAACACAATATAAAACCGACCTGCTTAAACCGGATACAGACGCTGACGGACTCAAAGACGGGGATGAACTGTCTCAGTACAAAACTGACCCACTTAAATCTGATACTGACGGTGATACTTTAAGCGACGGTGACGAAGTAAACCGTAAGAGCAAAAAGGATGGTGTCAGCCCTGAACCAACTAATCCGCTTAGCCCCGACTCGGATAGCGACAGTGTGCGTGACGATGTGGATTACTGCCCGCTCATCGCCGGAAAGCAAAATGATGACAAAACGAAAAACGGTTGTCCTGAGCCGCCCAAAATTGGTACGAAGACTGACTTCCCTGAAATATTATTCAAAGTGGGAACAAATAACTTCAATTTTGATGAACCCGGAACAGCAGGAGCACTTGCAAAACTACTTGCTTATGTACAACAATGTGAAAAACTTCAGGTAATGCTCGAAGGGCATACATCATCAGAAGGCAATCCGAAGAAGAACCAAGAGCTTTCGCAAATGCGTGCCGACGCAGTGAAAGACTGGCTCGTTAAGCAGGGAGTGAAATCGGAGAAGATAGCAGGGTCTATCGGCTATGCAGCAACACGCCCTACAGTAAAAGAACCTACCGGCAAAGCATTAAAGAAAATGACCAAAAAACAGATTGATGAAATCCGCTCGAAGAACAGACGGATAACCGTCTCTGTACAGCATGGATGTGATTAAACAAAGGTTTTGAATCATTAAAAAATAAGAGACCTGTCAGAATGTAATAGTTCTGACGGGTCTCATTTGTTTTGAGCAATTATTTTGTTTCTATTGCTCTTTCTAATTATTAATTTTACCATAGACTTTACAAAGATTCTAGAGAGAACTTTTTAATTGAAACATACCTGACAATAATTCGTACTATATTTTAAACAAACTAAATTTTTCAATAATAAATTCAAATATATACCCAGTAATCTTCATCAATCCGTTTTTCAATAATATATGTAACAATATAATGGAACTATAAACTACGACAATCTGCAAAGAAAGAGAAAAGCATCGGGCAAAGCAAAGAAATACATATAAATCAAACAAAAAACATTAATTCTTAAAAAAATTAAAATATCCTTTTCTACATAAAACGGATATAGTTTTTGTATAATTATAGTATTGGAGGCTCTATGAAAGCTATAATGGCTTTTCGAAACAGATTACTTGCAATAATGATAGTTATGACAATGGGGATTGCAGGTAACAATACGCTTCTCGCTCAAAGCGAAGGTGGTCGTGTAGGTTTTGGTTTTACCGGTGGCGGTATGAAGTATTGGGGAACTTTTACGGACAACCAAATATGGTTTGGCGGAGATTTGTTTGCTCGCTGGAATATTATTAATCAAATATCGCTCCAAGCAAGCATGGGATGGGCGCAACTGCGGTATAAAAACACGGATGTAATGCAGCAAAAATACCCCGAATTTTATGGAAGATTCGGTAAAAATGGATTTGATGCTCCGCACGAAAAGAGTTTCGCTAGGGTTAGTACCTATGAAACATTTCTTTCATGGAATATTATTCCCAGTGAAAAGTTTGTACCGTTTATTTTTGGCGGGGTAGGAATCACCGACTGGAATCCTACGTATGAAGACGGAAAAGCATTACCTCTCAACGATGGTAATACGTATGAAAAAAGAGCAATCATGTTCCCGTTCGGAGCCGGTTTTGAAATGTATTTGACCGATGATTTTGTTTTTAACGGCAGAGCTACCATCCGTATGACCGGAACTCCGTGGTTGGACGGTTATGACCCGACCATTGACGGTAAGGCATCCGACGGCAATGATATGTTTATGACGTTTGGAGGTGGGTTTACCTATTATGTATTCGGCAATGCCGACTATGATAATGATGGCGTAACTAATTCCAGAGAACGCGAAATCGGCACAGATGAGAATAACCCCGATACCGATGGCGACGGTCTTACAGATGGTCAAGAGGTATTTACATATTATTCTAATCCTCTCAAACCGGATACTGATGCCGATAATCTAAATGATTACGAGGAAGTATTCAAATACAATACAAATCCAACACTTCCCGACAGTGATACTGACGGACTCAAAGACGGCGAAGAAATCGTTCGGAAAACTAATCCGGTGCTGGCGGATACAGACCGTGATACTCTTCTTGACGGAGATGAAGTTAACAAATACAAAACTGATCCTCTCAAAGCAGACAGCGACGAAGACAGTTTGAATGACGGCGACGAGGTCACGAAATACAATACCAATCCGGCTCTTGCCGATACCGACACCGACGGACTGAATGACGGAAATGAGATTAATGATACGAATACCAATCCTGCAATTGCCGATACAGATACTGACGGCTTGCGCGATGGGGACGAAGTGAAGCAATATAAGACCAACCCTACAAAACTTGACAGTGATGGCGATGCTTTGAATGACGGTGATGAAGTAAAGCAATACAATACCAATCCTGCAATTGTAGATACAGACGGCGACATCTTACAAGATGGTGAAGAGGTTCATAAATATAAAACGAATCCACTTTCGGATGATACAGATACAGACGAACTCAAGGACGGCGATGAGGTCAATAAACATAAAACAGATCCATTTAAAGCCGATACGGATGCAGACGGTCTGAAAGACGGTGAAGAGCTGAATAAATATAGAACCGATGCTCTAAAACCCGATACGGATGCAGACGGTTTGACTGACGGTGACGAAGTGAATAAATATAGAACTAATGCTCTCAAAGCAGATACCGACGGTGATTCATTATCCGATGGAGATGAAGTAAACCGTAAAAGCAAGAGAGACGGTGTCAGTATGGAACCAACCAATCCTTTGAAAGCCGATACTGACGACGACAGCGTTCGTGATGATGTGGACTTCTGTCCGCTTATAGCCGGCAAAGCAAACAGTGCCGAACCTAATAAGAACGGATGCCCTGAACCTCCTAAAGTCGGTACAAAAACAGATTTCCCAGAAATATTATTCATAGTGGGAACTGCCGAATTTAACTTTAAAGAACCGGGAACAGCACCTGCACTTGCAAAATTGCTTGCTTATGTAAAGCAATGTGAAAAACTCAAAGTGATGATTGAAGGACATACTTCGAAAGAAGGCGGAGATAAAATAAATGTTCCGCTGTCACAACATCGTGCTGATGCCGTTCGTACATGGTTAATTAAACAAGGTGTGGATCCAAGTGCGATTGCCGGTACGGTAGGATATTCTTCTAACCGACCAAACATAAAAGAACCAACAGGCAAGGCACTCAAGAGAATGCCTGCAGCCGACTTGGAATCTATCCGAACAAAGAACCGCAGAATTACCGTTGCAATTATGCACGGATGTGATTGAGTTGACTTTAGAGAGTTAAAAAAAGCCCTGCCGGATTGGAAAATCCGGCAGGGCTTTTTTTTTTAGTTTTTGCTAACGAGTTTTTTGTAATTCTAGTAATTTATTAATAGTTGAGTTTTCAAAAGATTTACATCAATCTCAGAAATATCATATTATAAATGATTCGTAACTACTCTGTTTGCACTTCTAGTTCAAATTTTTTGTAATTCAAAATAGTGGTATTTTCAAAGATATTGATAGAAAGCAAATCATCGTCACCGGTTATCAAGAAATCTACATTACCGTCTTTGGCTAACGCTAGTAAAAAGTTGTCTTTTTCGTCTCTACAAACTTCGACAACAGAGGTCACTTTTATCAGTTCACCAAAAACATCAAACAAGTTAAGTATGTTCTCCAGATCTTTATCTGAAAAATATTTATTGAATTTTGGTCTTTGGGCTACCGTAATAAATTCTTCTAAAAGTTCTTCACTGAAGATGAGTATAATATTATCCTGATGGAACAAAGTATCTATCTTTTTCAGTCTTTTGGAGATTAAAAAACTTATCCATAGGTTAGTATCAAGAATTATTCTGAATTTTCTAGCTTTTCGCATAGCGTTCCATTCTAACTAACTCAACTTCATCTGCAATTTCATCTAAAGTTGGTTTTTTAGTTTTTTTCTCGCGTATTTTTGCTAACAGTTCCTTAAACTCTTGCTTGGGGGCAATCACTTCTTGAACCCTGATTAGTTTCAAGTTTGCCAATTCATCCAAAAGTTTTTCAGCTTTCGGTTCAAGTAATTCAACTTGGTAGGTTCTCATAGATTTGCGTGTTATTATTATGATAAACTTACTGCCTCTTTATTTCAGAATATTTGGCAAAGTAAAATTGCAATAACTTACTTTTTCAAGATTCGGTTCATTTACCAATTTTGAATATGATTTCACAAAAGTACATAAATATTACACTACTGTAAAGTCATATTTATCGAATCTAAATTTCGTTTGTGTTGGGTAATAACGTGTTTATTATTATATAATTATATAAAGCAACAATTCCTGTTGAAGAATTATACTTCGACAGAGGTTTTATTGTACTTGCAAATGTTCTAATAGTCATTATTCCACAACTGTCAGCCGCGAAGTCTGCACTTTATGTCCTGCCGAAAGGCGGATAAAATACGTACCGGAAGTCAGATTATACTCTTGAATCGGAAGTGTGTAATTTACTTCACCATTATTTCCGGTTACAGTATTCACTGAAAGTAATTTCGTACCGGTCAATGAATACACTTCTACTTGAACGGGTATATTTGCTTGCCCGCTGAATGTAGTGGAGATTGTTGTAGAAGATTGCGCTGGATTTGGGAATACTATATTTTTATTCTCAGTAAAATATTCTTCTACTGCAAGAGGGGAATCGAAAACAGCAATAGTATTTCCTGCTTCATAGCTTTTACTTTTATAAGCATTTGCTACCCACAATTTACCGTTTATTACGGTTAGCCCTTCGGGTTTCCCTTTGGAGTCCAGAGTTGCAACCAACTCACCCGTTTCGATATTAAATTCTCTTACATCACTATCGTATGTTGTAACAAAAAGTTTGTTTCCAATGAGGGCTGATTCACGGGGACCATTAAAACCTGTAGTACCTACTGAGATGGATTTAACGGCACTTAATTTTTTCAAATCCACAATCAAAACCTTGTGTGTGCCGTTAGACGTAACATACATTGAATCATGCCCTGTGCCTTCATAGAAAATATGATTGCCACCATCTCCTACTGAAATATTAACTGCTGCACTGTCTTGTTTAACAAAGAGTTGAAGGTAAGAGTTTCCTACGCCATACGTTCCTTCGCAGAGAACAGCCACAGCTCCGTTGCTATCAATAGGGCTAATGTAGGTAATTGCCTGTTGAGGAGAGATGAGGGTATTCAGAACCAGTAGAATTTCTCCATTTATTGATGCTGCTAAATATCCCGGATTTGTATAATCTTTTATACAAGAAATAGCTACACCAACTTGATGAGCATCATCCAATTCTTCTGCCGTAATTGCATGAATAAAGCCAAGAGAATCAGGAAGAACAATATATTTATCCTGTATCATTTCTTGGGTATTGACATTGAAGGTACTGACGCGGTTGCCTGTGCCCATATAGAGTGTATCATACCCAATTCCCACTCGTAGAGGAAAAGGGAGGTATCTATCGGTAAATTCACGGTGTTTGAGAACTGTTTGAGTTTGTGCATCAAGAATCCACCATGAAGCCGCAACTTCTCCGCTGTCCGGCTCATAAATAGAATTGTAATTCTTGTCGTCGCCGTTGCAAAATATATGAACGGTGTTCCCTGCGGGAATAATGGAAAGCGGCTGTGTGCCAACAGTAATAATTGATTGGGCTGAAAGGTTGGAAGCTAGCCCTGCGATGAAGAAAGTGAGAGCGGTAAATTTCCGCAACAAAGAAAAATAATTCATAAACATTTCCCTTAAAAGAAAATAAAAAAAGTAACTGACATACTGTTGTCAGTCATTGCTTGTATTTTTGTAATATGATAAAGCAAATGCGCCGAGAGTTAAGACGCAACGATGGGGAAATGCAGAAAGGAAGTCACACTTTGGGTGCGATAAAAAACACATTTCCTCATCACACATCCGTTTGCGCGGATGTCTATACTGTATTCACTATTGAACACAGGCGATAGAACGATGAGAATTGCAGGCAGGTCTTCTGACTTCGGAATCATCCTTGCTCTTTTATTTTGTGCCTTCCCGCCTTTTGGCAGTGGCTTTTGGGGTAAAAGAGCGCGTCATCCGTTACAGCGGCGCAACCGTTCCCGATTTTCACAGGATTCCCTATTCTCTTTTGCCGTTTGGACACGGGCAAAAGCACCATACAATTATCTGATACGGCAAATATACGAGATTTTTTTGAATGACGAACGAGTAGAAATTAAGAAACGGAATTTTTGATTGGTCTGCGCTGATAAAATAGTAAATTAGAACAGTTACATAAAGTTATTCTTTTATTTTTCAAATCTTTAGGGAACAATGAGTATGTCTAACGACGTAAAAACCAATTCGATGAAAGTCAGTGATGCTAAAATGAAAGCTGCTGAAAATGCTATGGAGCAAATCGAAAAGCAATATGGCAAGGGCTCGATTATGCGCCTTTCCGACCAAAATGTGATTGCGATAGATTCAATTTCGACGGGCTCTCTTTCTTTTGATGCGATTTTAGGTATCGGCGGTGTGCCAAAAGGCAGGATTATTGAAATATACGGACCGGAATCATCCGGTAAAACGACAGTCTGCTTACATATTATTGCAAATGCACAAAAAAATGGCGGATTGGCTGCTTTCGTGGATACAGAGCATGCGCTTGACGTTCAATATGCACAGCGTTTAGGTGTTGATTTGAATAATTTGCTTCTTTCTCAGCCGGAATTCGGCGAGCAAGCACTTGAAATAGTGGAAACACTTGTACGAAGCAATGCGATTGATGTGGTTGTTATTGACTCGGTAGCTGCACTTACTCCGCGTGCAGAAATCGAGGGTGATATGGGCGACGCTCAGATGGGTTCGCAGGCGCGGCTTATGTCACAGGGTATGCGTAAGCTCAATGCGGCAATCGGACGCTCGAATACGTGCGTTATTTTTACAAATCAACTTCGGAGCAAAATTGGTGTCGTGTATGGTAATCCTGAAACGACCACAGGTGGTAATGCTCTGAAATATTACGCCTCGGTGCGGATTGATATTCGCCGAAAAGATGCTATTAAAGAAGGTGCGGATATTGTAGGTAACAGAGTGAAAGTGAAAATAGTAAAGAATAAAGTAGCCCCGCCGTTCAGAGAAACCGAATTTGATATTATGTACAATGAAGGTATTTCTAAAGTAGGTGATATGCTTGATGTGGCGATTGAGCATGGAATCGTCCAAAAAAGCGGTTCGTGGCTGACATACAAAGAAGACAGAGTTCAAGGTCGTGATGGTCTGCGCAGGCAACTCATTGATTCTCCGGCAATGTTCACAGCACTCGAAAACGATGTGAAGAAAGTACTGAATATTACTACCACTCCCGAACCGTCGGCAGAAAAACCATCTAAAAAATAAGCTGATTCAATAATCTCACGGCAACAAAGTCGTGAGATTTTTTTATAGCAGCAAATGTGTACGTCATCCCCTTGATAAAGCAGGGCTGTTAAGTTCTGGTTCAATTGAAAAAAACAGAATATAAGTCCTAATTCCCCTCTTCGAGAGGGGTAGGGGTGTGTGGTCAAGCGGGGTATATGTACCGTTTTCTTTAATCAAGGCATAGTGTTTGATTCACACGCCTGCCTCTCTCAAGAGGGGAATTAGAGAAAAATTTTTTTGAGATGTAGAAAAACAACCCTGCTTGATAAAGGGGAACGAGGGGATTAAAACCACACATACAAAAAATTGTCATATGCAATTTTTATTAACACGATTATGCCTGAGCCACTACTAATTACCCGAATCCTAAAACGTCGGCGAAAGCCGCTGTGCATAGTTTTTGCGGGTGATGACATTGCCCTCGAATGCTCGATGGATTTGGTATTGGAATTCAAATTGGGAAAGGGAGTACTTCTCACGGACGAACTGAAAAAAACTATACTTGCCCGTCAACATATCATTGATGTAAAGCAGCGTGCAGTAGCATTTGCAAGCTACAAACCCCGAACGGAATTTCAGGTTCGACGTAAATTGCAGGAATTCGGAGCATCAATCTATGAGCAAGATACCGCAATTCAATATCTCAAAGAATTCGATTATCTGAATGATACTGAATATGCCAGAATGTTCGTTAAGGACTTTTTGCTAAGAAAGCCGTCGTCGGCTAGCCGGGTAAAAATGGAGCTCCGCAAACGTGGCATACCTGAACTTCAAGCTCAAGAAGCAATCCACCAATTTTTCCCCAAAGACGATACGACCGAACTTGCCCTCAAAGCCGCCGAAAAGAAACTTCGTTCCGTGCAGCATAAACCGCTCGAGAAACAGAAAACCGCACTCATCGGCTACTTGCAACGCCAGGGCTTTTCGTGGGATATTATCAAGGAAATTCTTGGTAAAATAGTAGGCGAGGCGGCTTCTTCTGACGAAAAAATGTAGTATATTACAATAATACCCAATTCAGTTTTTCAATTTAATGCTATGAGAGTATATGACACATCAAGAACTAGCCAAATCAATATTTGAAGTATCACATCTAACCGGAACATTCACACTTCGTTCGGGCAAAGTAAGTAATGAATATTTTGATAAATACCTGTTTGAAAGTCGCCCCAAATTGCTTGCTGCTATTGCAGAACATTTGAAAGCACTCCTTCCAGAAAATGTTGAAGTTCTTGCTGGACTAGAAATGGGTGGAATACCAATTGCAACTGCACTCTCACTTGCAACCGGGCTTCCTGCGGCATTTGTGCGCAAACAAGCCAAGGGCTATGGAACAAACAAGGTTTCCGAGGGTGCGGAAATCAGCGGTGTACCGATTGTAATCGTTGAGGATGTAATCACCAGCGGCGGGCAAGTGGTACTGAGTGCAAAGGATTTGCGTGATGCAGGGGCTAATATTCTTTGCTGTGTGTGTGTGATAGACCGTGAGCAAGGCGGCAGGGAAGCACTTGCGGTGGCAGGGATTGAGATGCGAGCTTTGTGTACTATGACTGAATTGAAGGCGGCTGGGCTGAAGTAGTTCTTTATTTTTTAGAAATTCCTCAAACCTTGAAGGTTTTCGAAAACCTTCAAGGTTTAGGATTGTTTTAAAATATAATTTATGACATTATACGTTTTGATATGGAAGCCAAAACTCCTTTCTTACCGGACACATACTATCACCTATATAACCATGCAAACGGTGATGAAAATCTTTTTAGGACAGAAGATAATTATTTATACTTCCTTCATAAGTATTCACAATACCTTTCTCCTATTTTAGATACATATTCTTATTGTTTAATGCCTAATCATTTTCATTTCTTGGTTTATATTAAATCAGAGGGTGAACTTATTGAGTTTTTCAAGAATAACACAAAAAATTCTCTTGATTTTGAGAACCTCTATACAGTAAGTGATATCGTAAATAAAAGGGTAAATCAGCAGTTCAGTAACTTTTTAAATGCATACGCTAAAGCGTATAATAAAATGTTTGCTCGAAAAGGAGCAGTATTTCGCACCAATATTAAACGTAAACCAGTAAACAATATTAACTATTTTACTAAATTGATACATTACATTCACTCTAATCCTGTTCATCACGGGTTCGTTGATAATATAAATGATTGGAGGTTCTCTTCATATCAGACTTTATGTTCAACAAAAGATACTAAAATAGAACGTAATAAAGTACTGACATGGTTTGGAGGTGAACGGTTATTTAGAGAATTTCATCAACAGCCAATTGATATAAGAGAATTTTCAAATGAATGGTATTTTTGAATAATCTGAATAGATAGTTGTATGTGAGAATTTAAGACCTTGAAGGTTTTCGAAAACCTTCAAGGTCTATGAACTTTTAATAACAAAAGTGAAGTCGCCCATCCAATCCTCCCTAGAAAAAATCCTCGCCCCTGAGCGTGTCCTGATGCGATGGATAGACCGTCTCGCCTACGCAAGCGATGCAAGCTGTTACCGTATTATCCCCGAAGCGGTCGTTCGACCGGTTTCAGTGCAGGAAATACAGTCGTTATTCAAATGGAGTGCAATACATAATATTCCGCTCTGCTTCCGTGCTGCCGGAACTTCTTTATCCGGTCAGGCGATTACTAACGGGATTATCGTGGATATTTCCCGGAATTGGGATGCGGTGGAAGTTCTGGATGATGGTAAGAAGGTACGTGTACAGCCGGGGATAATCGGAAGCAAGGTAAATCAAGTTCTCAGGAAATATGGTGCAAAGCTCGGTCCTGACCCCGCAAGTATGAATGCCTGTATGACAGGCGGCATTATTGCCAATAATTCAAGTGGGATGTGTTGCGGAGTGGCAAATAATTCCTACCATACCATCGAATCAATCACCTATGTCCTGCCAAACGGTACACTCGTTAATACCGCAGAGCCAAATGCAAACGAAGAATTAGAGAAGCACTGTCCCGAAATTTACGACGGGATAATAGCCCTGCGGCAATTTATTCTTGATGACCCGGAACTTACCGCAAAAATCCGCTCGAAATATAAAATTAAGAACACGGTCGGCTACTCAATAAACGCATTTTTAGATGAAGAAAAGCCCGCTGATATTCTAGGACGGTTGATGATTGGGAGCGAGGGGACTCTTGGCTTTATCGCAGAAGCAATATTCCGAACCATACCCGATAATCCGTACAAATCTACAGCAATGCTCTATTTTCAAAGCGTTCATGCAGCTTGTAGAGCTATTGTGCCGTTGCGGGATGCCGGAGCAGAAGCACTGGAATTGATGGACAGACCCGCCTTGCGCTCAGTAGAACATCTTCCGATAAGCCCTGCAATTCTCAGAACGCTGCCTGATGGTACTGCTGCGCTTTTGGCGGAGTTTCAGGCAACTACTCAAGAAGAATTGGCAGAGAAAATGGAAAGTGCCTTTAGTGCAATTAAAAAAATAGAATTGCTTTTTGAACCAGAATTTACCGAAAATCCCAAAGAACAAGCCGCTATGTGGAATATTCGTAAAGGAATGTTTCCTACAGCCGGTGCAATGCGAGCCGCCGGAACTGCCTTGCTGAACGAAGATGTTGCCTTCCCGATTGAACGGCTTGCAGATGCGGTTGAAGACCTTCATATCCTTTTTAAGGAGCATGGTTTCAACGATTCTTTTGTTTTTGGTCATGCAAAGGACGGGAATCTTCATTTTGTAGCTGCCCATTCGTTCGATACACCTGCCGATAAACATCATTTCGGTTCGTTCATTGAGGATTTGGCTGCCCTTGTCATTGGAAAATACAACGGCTCTTTGAAAGCGGAGCACGGCACTGGTCGGCATATTACCCCTTTTGTCGAGCAAGAATGGGGCGAAACCGCATACTCGATAATGAAGCAACTCAAAACTCTGGTTGATAAGGATGCAATTCTGAATCCTGATGTAATTATCAGTTCAAATGCAAATAATCACACAAACCACCTCAAGTCGCTACCAATTGTCCATCCCCTAGTGGATAAATGTATTGAGTGCGGTTTCTGTGAATCGAAGTGTCCAAGTAAAAATCTTACGCTCACACCGCGCCAACGTATAATTCTATGGCGAGAAATGATACGGCTGCCGACAGAACATCATCCAATTGCACTTAAAGAATTACAAGAAGATTTTCTCTATTCCGGGATAGAAACATGTGCCGCAGACGGTATGTGCGCAACCGTCTGTCCGGTTGGGATTAATACCGGTGATCTCGTTAAGTTTACCAAACATAAAATGATTTCGCAATCGGAGAAGCGAACTGCCAAGCGATTTGTGAATCACTTCCCACTGGTGCTTAGACTTGCACAAATTGGGTTACGATCTGCCCGGCTTAGTCAAAAAATCCTGGGCAATCGCAGTACGAAGCGTATTTCTCAAATTATCAGTTCGATTGTCCAACAAAAAATTTCGTGGGAACCGTTTTTAGGTCAACCGCCAAAACTTCCGCATACTTCGCCCAATGATGCGGCAGCAGTGTATTTTCCTGCTTGTACAACACGGCTCTTCGGGCAGTCAGAATCAGATAATCTTCCAATGACTCTTGTGAAAATTGCGGAAGCAGCAAATGTACGCGTCTATATCCCGAACGAAAGTAATGGATGTTGTGGACTTGCCTTTGCGTCGAAGGGTTTTGCTGAAAGCGGGATTGCAATGTGGGAGCAGTTAATTGATAATTTTTGGAAATGGTCAGAGCATGGGAAACTGCCGGTAGTTATTGATGCAAGTTCATGTACCCTTTTTCTCAGGACCCAACCTACAGGACTTACTGCTCAAACACTTGAACGGTGGAAACAAATAAAAATCATGGACAGCATTGAATTTATACATGATATTCTGCTGGAAAAACTTTCGATTACGCAAAGCAATGAATCAATTGTATTACACCCGAATTGCTCGTTAATCAAGATGGGACTTGCTGAAAAGATGGAAGCAATCGCCCGAAGATGTGCTGCTACCGTTACAATTCCCGATGATCTGAACTGCTGCGGATTTGCCGGGGATAAGGGATTGCTCTATCCCGAACTAACTGCATCTGCCACTCAAAAAGAAGCTGCGGAAGTGAAGCAAACACAGTTTGACGGTTATTATTCGAGCAATATAACCTGTGAAATGGGAATGAGTTCAGTAACAGGGCAGCACTATCGCTCGTTGCTGTTTGCCTTGGAAAAAGCGTTGAATAACAAACACATCCATCAATAATGAACACAAAAGAACTCTATAATGAGAATATTGTCATACAAAAGTTTTATTAAACCATTCTTTACTTCGTATGCCTCCAAGCCACAGAACAGCAGAGAATGAAAATTCTCCAAAGTAAAAGGCGGTGAGATACTTGTTGTATTATCACCAACAATTTCCAAATATTTATTTCAAGAGGTATATCATGCGTTCAGCATTTTTTGCAACAGTCGTTGCTTTCGTTCTAACTGTAAGTGTTAATTCTTTTGCCCAAGATCCAAAAGCTCAAATCAAAGAAGGAAAGGCAGAAGTAAAACAAGGAGCTACTCAAGTAAAAGCAGCTCGTCAAGATGCAAAAGCTGTTAAAGAAGAAGTGAAAGCCGGTACAAAAACTAAAGAAGAAGCAAAGAGCCAACTCAAAGCAGACCGCACACAAGCCAAAGAAGGCAAGCAAGCAATTCATTCCGGTAAAGTTCAGATTCGTGAAGCTAAAAAAGAAATCCGCGCAGCAAAAAAAACTAAGTAATAGAGAAATACTTTTAGAATTTCCATAGAGCAAGGTTTGCAAACCCTGCTCTATGGATGAAAAATCAATGTGATACTTCTTTACATAATTTCCATCAAAGCTGTAATAGTAAAAAGTGCATGAGTTTTCTCATCAATAGTTCTTATATAACAGTAAAGCGTCTCGGAACTATTTCGAGACGCTTTGTTTTTGTTGGTATAATACTCTTTTTGTCATATTCGTATGGAAAAGCCGGCTTCGGCGTTGATTCTACTGCCATACGTGATTCAACAGAAGATGTCTCGCTGTCAACTGAGAACACTGTTCTGCTGAATTTGACAGATTCAACTGAGGAAGCAGACACAATAGAACCAAAATGGTCGGTCGTAACCGGAGCGAACTTTAAGAATCAACAACAAAAAAACGGGGTGGATTTAAGCGGAGGCAAACCTGTTATCGGAAGTTCGTTGGATATTGGTCATGAAATAGGATTTGGGCTGGCATTCAATTCTACTCACCGACTTGAAAACGGTGCGAAATTTCAGGACTTATCGTATGGTTTGAATTATACATATCCAATTGCAGAATGGATGGATTTGTCAGCAGATTTTACCCGTTATAAATATTCGTCCGATACAGTCAATGCGCTTGCAGCACAAACAGGGAGCATTTCACTAACTGCCGATTTCTACTACAAAAAATTAATTATTGATGTTTCTCTAGACCGTTATCTGGGAACATCCGACAAACAAACATATTTTTCGCTGGCTGGGCTAATGTTGTTGAAGTATGATGATCTGAGGATAACACCTATGGTAAGCGTTTCAGCAGTATCGTATGAAATTGATACGAAGCGGACAAAAATCAAGAAAAACACAGTACAAACCGTTACTAAAAGGGCATTTTCACTAAGCTCAATTATGGCATCAGCTTCACTCAAATATCCGCTGGTATGGGGAGTTTCAACTTCATTTATTCCTGCGTTTATCTATTCACCGCTAGAAGATCTCGCTTCTGACCGTTTGCAAATAACAGCAACATTAGGACTTAGTTATAGTATTGATTTCTAGTGATGGGGGATAATCTTGGAAATAAACTTGTTCATTCTGATCGGAGTCGAAGCATTTGATACGTGCCAATTTCTATATGGTAACTATGGAGCTATACTTAAATAACAACACTTAATCTTATAACTACGGGTTCACCAATCCACCACTCAACCTCAATAATTCCGTTTCAGCGATTTTAGCATCATAGAGCGATTTAATTGTACGGTTTTCGGCATCTGTCATGGACTTCTGGGCTTGTCGGAATTCAAATTCGGTTATGTTTCCGAGTGTATATCGTTGCAAGGATATTTCCACATTTTGCTTTGTTAGAGCTACGTTTTCGGTTTCAAACTGCAATAGGTTAATTGTTGCAGCATAGTGGCGGTATGCACGGGATACATCAGATTCGACTTGTTGTTTCACAAGGGCAATATTTTCTTCATTAGAAAGTATAAGCAACCGTGCATTTTCGGACTCTCTTCGTAGATTTCCGCCCTCAAATAAATTTATCGAGGCACTGAGTCCGTAATTAACACCTAATGATGTAGACGAACTCACAGCACCGAATTGAGAGTTTATTTTTGAATAATTCAAACCCGATGTAAATGTAAGGGACGGATACCATTCTGAATCTAAGAGCTTGAGATCAAATTCAGCCAGTGACTTATTTGCCATTGCAATGAGGAGCAATGTATTGTTTGCAAACGATTTTTGATAAAGATCATCAAGAACAAACGTTGGTTTGAGTGCAATCGAATCCGATGGCTCAAACTCCGTACTTACTTTCCTTGCCAGCAATTGATTAAGTGCAATCTTGCTTTGTTCTAATGTAATTTTCTGCCGCAGGAAAGCTGCTCTGTCTTCATTAAAATCAATGGTGGCTTGAAGGAGTTTTTGTTTGGAATCCGCACCGAGTTCTGTTCTGTTTTTTGAAACATCCAATCGTTTTTGAGAAACATTCACGCTTTCTCGAAGTGCATCAAGTGTGCTGCGCTGAGCTATTACATCATAATATTGTGCAATAATCTGCGATAAAGTTGTCTCGATTGTTCTTCTGAAAGCTATTTCACCGATGCGCTGAATCTCCGTAAGTCTGTCATACGAGGTGAACATCTTGAAGCCGTCGAAGAGTGTCCATGTGAGTGCTATCCCTGCATTCAATGTAGCTGAGGTTGCACCCGTTCTTTTGTTGGTTTGTCCGCTTGCAAGTTCTTGATCTACATTAGCAACTGTTCTACCTGTAGCTGCTGTTGCATCAAGACGGGGGAGCATTCCGGCGTTACCGATGCTCACATTGTTTTCGGCTATTTTCGTATCGTTTTTGGATATGCGAATGGAGTAGTTGTTTTCCAAGCCGATACGAATCGCTTCATTGAGCGAGAGAGATTCCTGTGCATATGCGAAAGGACCCGCAATAAAAGCAAGTATTATAACCGACATCATCATTTCCCGTAGCGTCATATCGTTTGTTCCAATGGTTTTTCCGTACTTGTAAATGATAATTCATTGTTTTCTAAATTACTTTTGCGCCCCTTCTCTTTAGAGAAATAGCTATAGAGAGCAGGAATCGCATACAGAGTAAGCACAAGCGAGAGAAGCAACCCGCCAATCACTGATATACCCATCGAAATACGGCTTTTTGAGCCAGCTCCTAAAGCAAGTGCAATCGGCAGTGCACCGAGTACTGTAGCAAGTGTCGTCATCAGAATAGGACGGAAACGTGAAACTGCTGCATCTTTTACGGCTTCGAGAACAGATAATCCTTGTTCTTTGCGTTGATTGGCAAATTCAACAATCAAAATTGCATTTTTAGTCACTAGCCCGATAAGCATAATAATTCCTATCTCACTAAATATATTAAGGGTTTGCCCGAAATACCAAAGCGAAAGTATCGCTCCGGCAAGAGCGAGCGGAACAGTAAGGAGAATAATAAACGGGTCAATAAAACTTTCAAACTGCGCTGCCAGAACCAAATAGATCAGTACAAGTGCCAGCACAAACGCAAAGAGCAAGCTGGATGAGCTCTCGGCAAAATCCTTCGATGGACCGGTAAGGGCTGTGCTGAACGATTCGTCCAGAACTCGTGTGGAAATATCCTTCATTGCCTCTATTCCGTCTCCTATTGTTTTTCCTTTGGCAAGTCCGGCAGAAATAGTTGCTGACACGGAGCGGTTGTAGTGGAATAATTGTGGAGGAGTACTTTTTTCTGTGAGCCGGACAACATTATCAAGTTGTATCAATAATCCGGCTGAATTACGAACATACAACGAACGTAAATCAAGCGGGTCGTTACGCCCTGTACGCTCTGCCTGCCCGATTACCTGATACTGTTTCCCGTCCAAAATTACATATCCGAACCGCTGACCGCTAAAAGCCGCTTGGAGCGTTTGGGCTATATCCAAAACGGAAATATTAAGGGTATGTGCTTTTTCACGGTCTATTTCCAGTAGCAATTCCGGTTTGGTGAATTTCAGATTGACATCAACCACACTAAATGCAGGGTTTTTTGACGCTTCCTCTAAAAATCGCGGTAAAACTGCCTTTAGCTTATCGAGAGTAGAAGTTTGTAATACAAATTGAACGGGGAGACCACCACCGCCTCCACCTGAACCAATTGTTTGCTCTTGTATTACTATTCCTTTTGCATCCGGGATTTGCTTGAGAAGTCTGGTAACTTGTTCGGCAACCTCTTGCTGTGAGCGGCTGCGTTCATTCGGTTCAGTAAGCATGAGACGCATAAAACCTTGATTAACCGAACTTGAACCGCTAAAACCCGGTGAAGTAACCGTGAGCGAGGAACGCTGTTCGGGAACCGAGTCATTCATAAGATTATTGAGCTTGACAATATAATTATCCATAAACTCGAACGATGCACCTTCTGGTCCGGTGGCTGTAATTCGCATACGGCTTTTATCTTGAATAGGTGCAAGTTCTGTTCCGAGTGTGCCACCGAATCCAAAAATTGTTGCAAACGAAATAGCCATTATAACAAAAGCAAGCCATCTGCGGTACATGAAACTGTTAAGAGATGACGTGTAACCGTCAACCAATCGGCGAAGCAGACGTTCTGACCATTCATAGAGTTTCCCATGGGTAGAATGCCCTTTGATTAGCCGCGAACTCATCATCGGAGTCAGAGTCAGCGAAACGAAAGCTGAGATTAACACCGAGCTTGCCACCACCACCCCAAATTCCCTAAATAATCTTCCTGTTAGTCCTTGCAGGAATACAATTGGTAGGAATACAGCAGCAAGGGTAATGGTAGTAGATAAAATCGCAAATACAATCTCCTTCGAACCACTGTGTGATGCTTCGAGAGGATCCATGCCGTCCTCTACTTTGGTATAAATATTTTCTAATACAACAATAGCATCATCCACCACAAGCCCTGTTGCAAGCACAATACCTAAAAGTGTGAGTACATTGATAGAAAAATCCATCGAGTACATAACAAAGAACGCACCTATAAGTGAAATAGGGATAGCCACAACCGGAATCAGCGTTGTTCTCCAATTTCTGAGAAAAATAAATATAATTAACACAACAAGTAAAAAAGCAATAATCATTGTCTCTACTACTTCAACAATCGAATCTTTAATGCTTTTGGTGGTATCAAGTAAAATTCCGAGCTGTATATCGGGTGGGAGGTCTGTTCTGATTTCTTCTACCCTCTTGTAAAAATCTTTGGCGATAGCAATATGATTTGCACCCGGCTGTGGAGTAATTGCTACGCCAAACATGGGTACGCCATTGGTTTTAAGGATGGTTTTCATATTTTCTGCGCTGATTTCTGCACGGCCTATATCCTCATACCTAACGGTATTATTCCCATCTTGTTTGATAATGAGATTGTTAAAATCGTCAGTAGTTACAAGTCGTCCCATTGTCCGTACCGTTAGTTCTGTATTCGTGCCTTCCACACTTCCTGATGGAAGCTCCACATTCTCACGGTCGAGGGCAGCTTTTACATCTAACGCAGTAAGCCGATACGCGGCGAGTTTCATAGGGTCAAGCCAAAGCCGCATTGCGTATTTTTTCTCCCCCCAAATTCTGATTTCACTCACACCGGGGATAGTTTGCAAGCGTTCTTTGATAACATTGGTTGCAATGTCGCACACTTCGAGCAAATCACGCGTTTTACTTTGGACGGTAACCACTAGGATTGCATCTGAATTGGCATCAGCTTTGGTAACTACCGGCGGGTCGGCATCAGGCGGGAGCAATCGAAGGGTACGAGAAACCCTGTCGCGTACATCATTTGCTGCGGTTTCAAGTTCGATTCCAAGTTCAAATTCAACAGTAATTGTACTTGTACCATCTTTACTGATTGATGTGAGGGATCGTACACCGGCTATTCCATTGAGCGATTCTTCGAGCGGTTCGGTAATCTTTGATTCGATAACATCGGCGTTCGCACCCACATAGTTCATGCTCACCGTGATAACCGGAGGGTCAACAGCAGGAAATTCACGGATTCCAAGATATGTATAGCCAATTGCTCCAAAAAGTACGATAACAATTGATGAAACAATGGTGAGAACAGGACGATCAATACTTAAGGAAGAAATACTCATGAATTTTGAGGGCAAAATTACTGACAAAAGCTACGGCGGTTAATCACCATTATTTGCAGTGAATGCAATATTGTGTCTGACTTGACGAAGAGTACTAAAGGTTATTTCCCTTCGAAAGTCATTTTTCTCTAATTAATATTTTATCACAGAGCAATTCTAAATTGTAAGTATTTCCAAATGTATCTATCGTTCTATGGTATATCTCCTGAAAATTTGGCAATAAGTGTATTATTTCTTGCGATTCTTCCAATAATCCTCAATTGGTTTGAACGGACCGAATTTATGCTGGTCTTGTGAGAATGTATCCGCATACGGTGGAAAGGGGTAATCAACGGGTTTATCTGCGGTTCGAGGAAAGAGCACACCTTCTTCGTGAAAATCAGGTCGGGAATTTACTGTTTCGTTATTGATATATGCAGCGATATCATACGCCTGTTCATTAGTTACACGAATATGGGTGATGTTCATATCATTGGGCATATTATTACGGATAAAGGCAGCTAATTTTCCTACACGGTGCATACTTGAGCCGATAGCATAGGAATGTGAACCCCACACCGGAGGATAAGTATATCCATAGCCGCTTGGAGTTTTAATTCCTTCGCCATCTATTCCATGACAGCGAGCGCAGTATTGATCATAGTCAATCTTACCCTGTTTCCAATCGGCTTTTCTGTTGAGCCATGGTAATGTATTGGGAAGATCACCATTTACCTTCAATACATTCTTGTTCATATCCCAAATCCATTTGAAATACATTGTAAAAGCGTGCATCTCTCTGCTGTCGAACGGTAAATGTTTGCCGAGAAGCGGTCTATCCAAACAATTATTTATCCTGTCTTCCACTGTAAGGATTGTACCTTCTCTTCCTCTGTATTGAGGATACCGACCCGATACTGTAACAAGTGGTTGTCCAAACGGTCGTGTCCCACCTTCAAAATGACAATTCTGGCAATCCATTTCATTGCCGGTAATTTGTGCAATTGTTCCTTTGGGACCTATCAGAGTATGTGTATTCATAAACAGTTCTCGCCCCAAAAGTATAAACTCTCGTTCAGGTCCCTGCGGAATTGAAGCTGTATCATAAACTACCGATATTGAATCAGTTGCATTTTGGGGGATTGATTGTGTTTCACCGGAATCGTTTCTGTTGCATCCGGTAATACTCAAACAAACAAAACCGATGGATAAAATCCCGATAGATACAGTAATAAGCGAAATGGCTTTTTTCATTATGTACTCCTTTCTCATTATGGACTCCTTTTTAGTTTGAGAAATCAAGATATGACTGTAAGGATACAAGTGAATATTCTGCATCCTTATAGTTCACAAATCATTAAAACTATTTTTTACGCTCTTTCCAATATGCTTCTATTGGTTTGAACGGACCATATTTGTGTTGGTCTTGAGAGAATGTGTCTGTATACGGACCGATAGGGTAATCGGTGGATTTATCTTCAATATGAGGGTACAGCATCTCCCCCTCATTGAAATTGGGGCGTGGGTTAACAGTCTCGTTATTTATATATGCAGCAATATCGTATGCCTGTTCATTGGTAACACGTATATGGGTGGTATCCATATCAAACGGCATATTATTACGAATAAAAGCAGCTAATTTCCCAACTCTATGCATACTTGAACCAATTGCATATGAGTATTTTCCCCAAACGGGTGGATAGGTGTAGCCATATCCTCCCGGTGCTTTAATACCTTGCCCGTCAATTCCGTGACATCGTGCGCAAAATTGCTCATAATCAACCTTCCCTTTGTTCCAGTCAGCTTTCCTATCTAGCCATGGTATTGTATTTGGCAGGTCACCTGTTGCTTTGATAACATTATTGTTCTTATCCCAAATCCATTTGAGATACATTACGAACGCTTTCATTTCCTTACTGTCGAATTCAAGATGCTTACCGAGTAGCGGGCGTTCGAGGCAATTATTCACACGGTCTTGAATAGTAAGAATTGTTGCTTCCCTCGCTCTGTATTGAGGATACCGTCCCGATACAGTAATAAGCGGCTGTCCGAATGGCTTTGTGCCGTTTTCCATGTGGCAGTTCTTGCAGTCCATTTCATTGCCGGTAATTTGCTTAACTGTCCCTTTTGGACCGAGGTAAAGATGTGTATTAATAAATAATTCCCGTCCGTAAATAATAAATTCACGTTCAGGTCCCGGCGGGATAGATGCAGTGTCATAAGAAATTTTTTGTGATGAATCAGAAGGGCTGTGTATGGTGTAGTGAGACAATTCTTTTCTGTCGGTTTGGGTGCATCCAATAGTAAAAATGCACACAATACAGAGATATAAACAGAATACCGAAATTTGCTTCATAATGTGACTTCCCTTTGTAAAGTAACTTTTCACTACTGGGTGAATAGGTGTTGTTACTGAAAATTACATTGGAAAGACTTGTAATCAGCCGCTTACCTTACGGTATTGTTTGAAGGATGACGAGGAGTGAGCTTATTGAAATCGCCGTCCAAAGAAGTATCCCTAATAAAAAAGGTCGTAGTCCTACAGCTTTTATTGCTGATCTGGTTATTCCTGTTCCAATGAGAAACAGGGTAAGTGTCAAACCCTTCTTAGAAAGAAACACAATGATTTCACCAAAGGGTTGAATCTGGGGTATAAAAGTATTAGCCGCCATTGCAGCAATAAAAAGGAAGATAAAATAGGGGATGGCAATTTTACGGCTTGAAGTCTTGAACATAAACGCTGTAACAAGTGAAACCGGAATAATCCATAATGCTCTCTCCAGCTTTATAGTTGTTGCAATCTGCAGTGCTGCCTCACCATAGGAATGTGCTGCTCCTACAACAGAGCTTGTATCATGGATGGCAATAGCAGCCCACCAACCAAATTGCGCCTGACTAATATTAATTACATGACCGATAAGAGGGAAAATAAACAGAGCGAGTGTATTCAGCAGAAAAACAATACCGAGCGAAACTGATATTTCATTCTCATTTGCCTCGATAATTGGTGAAACAGCCGCAATTGCACTTCCGCCGCATATTGCAGTGCCGACCGATATAAGCATTGCAGCTTTCCTATTTACGGCAAGCCACTTTCCGGCGATAATACCTAGCAGAATGGTGAGACCGATAGTTGCAATTGTAAACATAATTGCATCCTGTCCCGCTTTTGCCGCCTCGAAAATATTCATTCCGAAACCTAATCCGACAACAGAGGATTGTAGTAATATCTTTGTTGTTTTAGAGGTGTATTTACGAAAGGGATTAATGAGAATTTGAGAAAGGAGTACACCCATCAGTAGTGCGATTGGGGGGGAGATATACGGAGTAAAACAACTTATGGCAGCAGCAATGTAAATGATTTTCTTGAAAAATTCGGTTTTGAGTGGCTGTTTATTCATTAGTACCAATTAAAAGTTATAGTTTGCTATAAGTTCATAGTGCGCCATTGTCACTTTATTATATATGTAAGTGGCATCACCATACGAATTACCCAGCAACCCTTTATACACAAAAAGAAATTGCATATCCAGACCTTTTAGATGTCCCGAAAAGTTGTACTTTGTGTTTATATTACAGTGATTATAGGAAGGAAGACCGTACTTATTGAGCAGAACGTTTTTAACATCAGGTAAATAATAATGTCCGTACATAATTTCAGAAGTAAAACCACTCCCAAAATCATGGCTAATTACTGCATTGATAGCATCAACTCCACCAAAACCGTCGTTCTTTTCGCGGGGAATAAATGTAAAAAATGGATCACGTCCCCATTCACGCGGCATCAAATATCGTCCGTCATTGGTAATATGGTTGTAATTCACCATGAATTTCCACGTTGAACTTGGAAATACATACCCAAACTGTGCGCCGAGAGAATAGGCAGCACCCCCTTGGGGAAGATATGCCTTTTGTGGTTCGGGATTCCCTCCGTAATTAATTGCGGTTTGCATAATTAATTGCAAACCCATCAGGATTTTTGCTCCGTTTGCACCGGATGTTTTTTCGCTGTTAAATTGAAGCAGTAATGAATTATAGATATTCTCTACATAAAAATCCCATGCTTGGAGAGTATTCTGAGGGGTGATACTGTGAGTTAGTCCCGCATAAAAAATGCCTGCACTTGTAAGATTACCTACATATCCCGACCGACTACCGTTTGTAGTAAAACCACGCGGGTAAATTCCAATGGAAGAAGCGACGGGAAACCACCGTAATGTACCTCGCGGAGAAATTTTATTAATCCACCCGCCTTCCACTTTTGAACTGCTGTTTTTCCATTCAAACAATGCTCCCTCCACCATTGTCGGGGCTAACCGTCCGTCTTGTTGATTAATAAACGGGGTTCGTATCAACTGTTTTCCAATCTTGATAGAAAAATTATCGAGAGAATATTTGAGGTAAAGGTTTTGTAGGCGGTTTAACTGAGTATTATGAGCATCTTGAACATCAAATAACGCAATTTCGTATCGGTTTGGCGCACCTGTCATTGAATCTATTACACCAAGATCCGACGAAAATAAATTATACATAAAAAAACCGCTGATTCCGACTTGGAAATTATGAAACGGTGCGGATTCATACCCAATCCCCAATCCCAAACCGTTGGCATACGAATCAGTCAGCCCGGCTGCATTATCGGTAGCCATTGTGACATTGCGAATATGTCCTGAAATCGTCCCTTGTTTCAATGCACCTTGTAAAGTAGTTGAATCACTTGTTTCTTGCGAAAATGCAAATGAAGAATTTAGAGTAATGTACAACAAGAGGATCAAATATCGAATCATGTTTTCACTTTCAGGTTTCAGTATTTGTACCGTGAGTACGACAAGTAATGCACAAAAAATTTACACAAAAATTAAAACCCCACCAGTTCTTAACAGTATCTGAATAAATACAGTACTTAGAAACTATGAGGCAAGTCATAGATCATTATTTCGAAAGAGTATCGGCATTGCAGCATAAGAGTATGCAAATTACATAAAAATGACTGTAGGAGGAAATAATTGTACTTGAATTGGAATGTATTGTTTTGTGAGGTCAATTACTCTTTCATAATTATTACGGCTACAAGTATTCTTCATAGCTAATTGACAAATTACAATCTTTTTATTTACTGTTTTGTAATAAACATCACAAAAAACCCCGCTCCATTATTATATGGAGCGGGGTATGTCTATACTATAAATCGCTTATTATTTCTTAGCAGCAAGCTTACGGGCTTTCTTCACCTCGGCAGCAGTTACCAATCCGCCGTTATTTCCCCAACTGTTCAGTATATACGTAACTGCAGCTGCTGCGTCATCATTGGTATAATTAGCAGGAAGCGGTACCATTACATTATTGAACTTCTTACCATTAACTGTAATCGGTCCTTTGAGACCATTTGCAACATTGTCAATAATTGTAGCTTTGGGACTTTTTTTGATATAATCCGAGCCCGCAAGTGGCGGATACACATTTGGTAATCCCAATCCGGTAGGTTGATGGCAAGTTTGGCAATATGCTTTATAAACTTCACCGCCGCGTTTCATAAGAGCAGCTTTGTCCTGACCCTTTGCTACGCTCATGCCTAGAACGGTAAAACATAAAATCATACATCCGAATATCATCGGGATCATGCGCAAATTTTTCATTGAAATACTCCTAAAATTGAATAAAAGTGCAGCTTCTTCAGTAATGAACGAAGCGTTAAAGCGATTTTATAATGCAAATTTAATAAAAAGCAAGCGAAGCATAACTAACTGCCGATTTTTGCTCCCGCTCATTCCATTGCTCGTAATAGAGAATTTCTCCACGTTCAGGGCGCATGGTTTCCAGCATCATATAATTTGGCGAGAGTCCGCAAATTTTCCACTTGTCGTTTGTTTTTGCCACATGAGTAAAGAACCCGTTGTGGTCGCACAGTTCCAAGGAACGAAGTAAAGAATTATCTTCTGTATGTAAAGCAGGGAGGATTGGCTCTGCATCAAAAGTATCACCAAATTTCCGTCCGATATGTGCCAAATCACCGCTCGAAATATAGATGGCATTTCTGCCCGATTGCTCTACTACAGTGCGAACTGCCGCTGCAAATTCCTTGACAGGAGGATGCTGTTCCGGTAAAATTCCTTGTTGTATAAATGAATGGAAAGACGTTACAAGGATAGGTAGAATTGTGAAATTTCTGCGTGAGAAACAATGCTGTAGAAAAATCAATTCCAATTCAATCGAATGTTCGGGTTTATGGGCAATATCATTTGTTGTTAAATCAAAAGGAAACGATCCTCTGATTGCTTCTAGAAGTTCGCGGTCAGTCTCCACAATTCCGAGCGGCGTTTCAAAGTCCTTGAATGTTGGAATAAATAAATCGTAATTAGCATAATGTGACGTTGCAAAGATTACAAATAAATCCGCTTCGCTTTGACTGATAGCATTATATGCAGGAGAATATGCCGTACCGCCCACTCGAAGGTCAATATGAGGAGCAATTATCCCGCGTGCTGGATTTTCGCGTACAGGTGATGTGCGCATAATTTCATCTAAATACTCCGTAAGTTCACGAACAGTGCTTGGGTATGCACCTCCTGCACAAATAGCAGGACGAATCTGCGAAGCGCGGAATCTTTGGATTTCCTCCTTGCGTCTATAGAATGTTGAGGTTTGAAGAAAGCCAAGCTCGTCCAAGTCTCTCAGAAAAACAGACAAATCGGCGGGTTGAACGCGAAGAGTAGTTGTTTGACTCAATTGTGCCGTAATTGAAAAAATGCTGTTAGAGCCGTTAATTAATTCGAGGAGGGGCGAAAACGTTGCAGGCAAAGTGAGTGCATCGGCATATCCATGTGGACAATTCATATAAAGCTGATTGTCACCTTCTTTCCCTGTGAACACAATAATTTCAATATCACGCCGCAGAGCCGGAACAGATGCTTCAAAATCAAAAAAAAATTTCATAGGGATTTATGACGGTATTTTTCCATACATTGGTAGTACTGCACCGCTGATACCTTTTCCCGAATCAGAACAGAGTGAAAAAATTGCATCGGCGATATCGAGGGGTGGAGTCCAGTTCTTTTCCTCACCACCTGTAGCCCATTCAAGATTTGCAGCAGTGAGTATGATGCCCGGTACAATGCAATTAGCCCGTATTCCGTATGGTTTGCCTTCCTCCGCAGCAGTAAGAGTTAGATTAATAGCGGCAGCTTTGGCTGCAGCATAAGCGGATTTATTGGTTTCGGGATGGAGAGCGGCTTTTGCGCCGATGGTTACAATTGCGCCGCCGCTTGCCTGTAGTGCGCGCATTGCCTGACGTAGTACAAGAAATGTAGTTCGTGTATTGAGCGTTATCATGCCGTCGAATGTATCTACAGTAGTTGTGGCAAGCGGTTCATCGGCTTTGATGCCGCCCACCAAATGAACAACGGCATTTACTCCTCCCGCATCTTGAAATAATTTTTCAACGTCATTTTCATCGGAAAGATTACCGATGCTGTGACTGCATTTGGGATGGTCAGGAAGCCGAGATGCTTCTGTGGAACTGATGCACGCTGCATGAACATTCCATCCTTTATCAAGAAATAACTGAGTAACAACCGAACCAAGGTTTCCGGTTGAACCGGAAAGAATAAGTGTGGGCATACTGAATACAATTAATTTGAGTTGTTGTCGAATTAAAACTCACTTAGCCGTCAAATCAATAACTTCTTTGAGTTTGTATATATTGGAATTATTAAGTTCAAAGATAAATTCTTTTTTTACTTTATTGGAATAGCGCCATATTTCTTGGGTCTGACCGCCGGACGGTGTACTTTTTTCGATAGACGTGGGAGAGCCATAGAGAATATAAATTTTCCCTCGTTCTGTTCTGGATCCGTCCTGTTCGCCGATTACTTGAAAATTAAAATATGCATAATCCACACGACGATAATATTCTGCCATCGTGTGATTATAAATCGAACCGCCCGAAGGGTGGTTTTTTTGCCAATAGTCTACAACTTTTCTACGTTTTTCTGCATCTGAGCCGCTATTAATCGCATCATAGTCATCGTCACTGAGGATATAGTACAGCGATTCAACTACATAGCGTAAATTTCGAAATGATAAGGGCATATTTTCCCATATTACCTCGAAGGGGTGTACAACGGTATCTTTTGTACCTACTTTTACTACTTTAAGTTTGTATTTACCCGGTGCAATTGTAGAAGAAGGAAGTGTAATATCCAATATTCCGAATGAAGCAAATTTTGAGTCGGCGGCTACTGAAACGAGAGAATACGTCGGCTTAGCATGAAATTGTTTCTGGCTTCGATCTGTCGGGATGAGAATCATTCCCTGTATCGGCTTTACCTGACCGCCAACTTCGGGAAGATTGCCCCATTCTGAGTGAAAATCACTATTGGGATTAACAACCGGAGAGCATGTATAGGAATATATATCACCTTCCTTAATCCCTGAGACTGTAAGTAGTGCCTGAATATTATTCTGAGAAAAAAGTGCATTTCCACCAGCTAATAATGGAATGGCAACGCGGGAATTTGTATCGGCATATTCTACGAAAATCGGCTTGGAAATTCCTCCGGAATCGGGAGTTGGAGCTTTTAATAAAGGAATTTGGATTTTCTTAAGTTGTGAGTTTTCTTTTTCGCTGAGAATAGCCGTTAGCGAATAGGTACCTGTCGGCAACGTAATATTCATTGAACCATGTTCAAAATCAGTTTTGGAATTCGTTTGCTCGAATGCCCTTGTGAAAACACTGTCTTTCCATTGATTGCGATAACGAATTATTCCAATATCATCTCGAAGCTCTATGAGTACGAATGGGGTTGCTACATATGCTCCCCGCTCTACAACTGCTGAAACAGGCATCTGACGGAATTCCAGAACATCATACATAATTCTAAACAAAATCGAAACCGTGAAGGAATCCTTCGATTGTGAGGGCAGGGCGTGTGCCTCGCAGAAAAAAGTTTCGTTGTATTCAAAATACGTACTTCTGTCCATGCGCTGCTGTGAGCGTGATTGAGACAGCGCAGAACCGGGAATCCCTACCGATAGGGTTACAAGCATACAGATTGCAAGAAGTGATTTTTTCATAATTGCTACTTCAATTTTGGTTTGTTTTTGGTCTGTAATGCTATAGCAAGGATAGTAGTCAAAGGTTACATCTGCGATGGGTGCTTACCTTGCAAAAACATTTCTGCTTCGAGTACATCTTCTTCACTCCCTAAATACACCGGAACGCGCTCGTGGATATCGCTCGGCTCAATGTCGAGTATACGGCGATAACCATCGGTAGCCCTACCTCCGGCTTGCTCAATAAGCATCGAGAGGGGGTTTACTTCATACATCAAGCGTAGTTTTCCCTTCGGGGAAGATGTATCTGACGGATATATGAAAATACCGCCATAATACAAAGTACGATGAACATCTGCAACAGCAGTCCCGATATATCTAGACGAATAAGGACGACTTTTATCGGGTACATCTTCTTTGAGATAATTAATATATTCTCGAAGGCGCGGGGTCCATCGGTTGGTATTACCCTCGTTGATACTGTAATATTTCCCGCGCTTAGGAATTTTAATTTTTTCGTTAGTGAGTAAAAACTCCCCAATTGTTTGATCGAAGGTAAATACATCTACACCATGACCACTGGTATAGACAAGATTGGTACAACTCCCATAACTTGCATATCCTGCTGCAACCTGTTTGTATCCCGGTTGCAAAACATCTGCGTGTGTTCCGTCGGTTGTTGCAGTCGGGTCCAGTCGTTGGTAGATTGAAAAGATAGTACCGATGGTAACATTCACATCAATATTCGACGAGCCGTCCAAAGGGTCGAATACAAGTACGTATTTTCCTTTGTGATAATTGTCAGGAATTTTAATAAGTCCTTGGGATTCCTCAGAAGCCATTACGCAGAGATGTCCGCCGTGGTCCATTGCACGAAAGATAATATCGTTGGCATAATCATCCAGTTTTTTCACCTGTTCGCCATGCACATTATGGTTGTCAGTTAAGCCGAGAATATCTCCTAGACCTGCTCTGCGTACATCACGGGCAATAACACGAATTGCAAGGGTTAAATCGCGCAGCAGACGAGAAAATTCACCGGTTGCTTCCGGATGAAGATCTTCTTCCTCCGAAAAATGACGCTCAATAGTTACGAGTTTTGATGTACTGAAAATAGCCATTCTGTATTTGTAAAATTATGAATAAACGTGCTGATCTTCTAATCATTCATGTTGTCTGCTGTGTTAATTTTTCACAAAATAGCACAGAATTTGGTTTTAGAAAAAGAAAATCAACGGGAAGAGTTCGCGGTAGATAGGTAGTGGTAAGCAAAAAAGCGTGATTGAATGAACAATCACGCTTTTTTGTGTTACATTTGGCAGAAGAATTACTTCGGCATTTTCGCATCTTTTTTGTCGTGCTTAGCTTCCTTCATATCCTTTTTAGCTTCCTTCATATCCTTTTTAGCTTCCTTCATATCTGCTTTGGCTTCTTTTGCATCTGCTTTAGAGTTAGTTTTTTTAGCTTCCTTCATATCTGCTTTAGCTTCTTTAGCGTCGTGCTTAGCTTCTTTAGCATCGTGCTTAGTTTCTTTGGCATCGTGTTTCGGCTTGTCTGACGCGAAAGCATTTACTGAAATTGTTACTGCAAAGATTATTGCAAGTAATGCTGCAAATTTACGCATTGGATTGTCTCCATAAATTAAAATTCTTAAAAAAATACTGTCCATTAAATTCAGTGCGAAAATACGTTGAGAAAATGAAGCAGTCAATAACGTTCGTATTAAAGTTTATTCATATCTGGTGAAAAGCATAAACAAGTCTCTAAAGCATACAAAATCGAGTATTTTCTGTAATTTGCGTATGAAATACTAGTGTTTTTCTTCATATTGTAATGCATTTACCGGACTATAATGGCTGTTTACCCCAAGAAAAAAGTTGTAATTATCGGACCTGCACACCCGTACCGTGGGGGGAATGCAATGTTTATTCAATATTTATGCAATGCCCTCTCTGAAAAGTTTGAAATAAAACTTATCAATTATTCTCTGCTTTACCCCTCATTCTTATTTCCCGGAACAACGCAATACGACCAAAGTGAACAAGTAATACAAGGTTTCCCGAACGAACGGCTTGTTAATTCAATCAATCCCATTTCATGGTTTAAAACTGCTTCACGTATTAAAAGTGAAAATGCCGATCTTGTTGTATTTGATTGGTGGAATCCTTTTTTTGGTATGTGCCATTGGGTGATGTCGTTGCTCCTTAAGAAAAAATACAAGGGGAGAATCCTATTCATTACCGAAAATTTTGTCTCACATGAAGCTCGTTTTATAGATTCATTTCTCACGAAATTAGGACTTCAATTTGCAGATAAATTTCTCGCCCTTTCAAAACCTGTGGAGAATGATTTGCAGTCACTTGCGGGCGGAAGACCTATTTTCCGATCTGAACTTCCTATGTTTGACTATTCGATGAATGCACAATTCGACACAAACAATGAGCGGGCAGCACTTGGCTATACCCCTGATGACAAGGTGTTGATGTTCTTCGGGTATGTCAGAAAGTATAAAGGACTGGATATTTTGCTGCGGGCTTTCCCGCTTATTTTAAAGCAAATTCCAAACGCTAAACTCTTGGTCGTGGGTGAATTTTACGACAAACCGGAAATTTATACAGATATTGTACGTGAGAACGGCACTTTAGAGAATGTGAAATTCGTCAATCAATATGTTCCGAATGAAGAAGTAGGAAAATATTTTGCAGCAGCGGATGTAATGGTGCAGCCCTACCGGAGTGCTACCAATAGCGGAATACTAAATGTTGCCTATAGTTTTGGTATTCCTGCAGTGGTAACTCGTGTAGGGGGGTTGGTGGAATTGGTTACTGACGGGATGACCGGAATTTTGGTAGAACCGGAATCGCCTGAGCAAATTGCAGAGGGAGTGGTTCGATTTTATAAACTTCGCGAAACAGTTAATTTTCCGGAAAACATCAGTGAGCGTGTTGCAAAAAGCGGCTTTAACGGAATTACAAATGTATTTGAAGAGATACTTGGGGTGTGAAAATGATAAGTCCTTTCGTATGTATCCGTAGAATCGGGTTTGCAAATCCGATTCTTTCATGATTAAAAATAAATTATGGGAAATTTCCCGATTAAAATCCTCGCATTCTCAGGCAGTTTACGCCGTGATTCGTATAATAAACAATTGGTTGAGATAGCGAGTGAAGGTGCACGGAAAATAGGTGTAGAAGTTACAATTATTGAACTTAGAGATTTCCCGATGCCATTCTATGACGGCGATTTACAGGCATTTGAGGGCTTTCCGAAAGGTGCAGGTGAATTTAGGCAATTGATGATGGAACATCACGGTTTTTTGATTGCCTCGCCTGAATATAATATGTCAATGACTGCCGTTTTGAAAAATGCAATTGATTGGGCATCGCGAGCAGCTTCCGGCGAAAGTCCTCAACTGGCTTTTCGAGGTAAAGTGGCTGCCCTTATGACCACTTCCACAGGATACTTTGGGGGAATTCGTGGCTTGAGCCATCTCCGGCTCGTTTTGGAGAGTTGCGGGACAATGGTGCTGCCTGAGCAAATAGCTGTACCGAAAGCATCCGCAGCATTTTCATCGGAAGGACGATTAAGTGACGGTAAGCAGCATGACGCAGTCGAAAAATTGGGTGCGGATGTGGCAAATTTGCTCAAGAAACTCCATAGCTGATCAGCGGGCAATCAGCCGACTTTCAGACGAAAAGTCCGTATATTTGTATATAAAAAGAATATGATACAGACCATTTTCTCAAATTATTCAGAGGATTACAGATGAATACTCATCAGTGCGACGTGGTAGTGGTTGGTAGCGGACCGGGCGGCTATGTGGCTGCTATTCGCGCTTCTCAACTTGGCTTAAAAACGATATGTGTGGAACGTGACCGTTTGGGTGGTGTATGTCTTAATTGGGGATGTATTCCCAGCAAAGCATTGCTTAAAAATGCTGAGTATATGAACTTCCTCAATCATGCCGATGATTATGGGTTTAATCTTTCCGGTATCGGTTTTGATTTTCCGAAAGTAATCCAGCGCAGCCGGGGTGTAGCAGACAAAATGTCCAACGGTATTTCGTTCTTATTCAAGAAATATAAAGTTCAGGGTGTGAAGGGTAATGGATTTGTACAATCACGCAATCGAGTGGAAGTTCGCGACGAAAGCGGTGCAGTAACAGATGTTATCGAATGTAAAAATGTGATTGTTGCAACCGGAGCACGTTCACGGATGATACCCGGAATAGATGTGGACAGAAAGAAAATCCTAACCAGCACAGAAGCAATGCTCCAGCAAGAAATGCCAAAATCCATGATTATTATGGGCTCTGGTGCAATCGGAGTGGAATTTGCATATTTCTACAATGCTTACGGGGCAAAAGTTACGATTATCGAAATGATGAAAAATATCGTTCCCGTAGAAGATGAAGATGTTTCCAAAGAATTAGAGCGTAATTTCAAGAAATCGGGAATGACTCTTCTTACTGAAACAAAAGTGATTTCTGCCAAAGCAAAAGGTGACGGGGCAGAGGTGGTTATCCAGAAAAAAGACGGTACACAGGAGACGCTTACCGCTGATATAGCATTATCGGCAATCGGAGTGCAAGGGAATATCGAGAATGTTGGCTTGGAAGCTCTCGGTGTGACGCTTGAACGCGGTTGGATTAAAGTAGATAAATATATGCGCACGAATGTGGAAGGTATTTATGCAATCGGCGATGTTGCAGGACCGCCATGGCTTGCTCATAAAGCAACGGCAGAGGGACATGTTGCAGCTGAATTTCTTGCCGGACATCATACAAACGGTGTGGATTATAATAATATTCCGGGATGTACCTATTGCCAGCCGCAAATTGCAAGTTTGGGTTTAACCGAAGCAAAAGCTAAAGCAGCCGGCTATGAAATCAAAGTAGGTAAGTTTCCATTTACCGCAAGCGGCAAAGCACACGGAATAGGTAAAACAGCCGGCTTTGTAAAATTAATCTTTGATGCTAAGTACGGTGAATTTTTAGGCGCACACATGATTGGTGCTGATGTAACAGAACTTATTGCCGAAATGGGACTTGCAAAATCACTCGAAGCAACCGGTCCGACAATATTCAAAACAATCCATGCTCACCCAACGCTTTCTGAGGCAGTGATGGAAGCTGCCGCTGTAGCGTTTGGTGAATGTGTACATTTGTAGGTCAGCATTTTTTCGATTCCCAGCCGTAGAATCGGGCTTACAAAACCGATTCTACGGATTTTTTTGTAATACATTCAAATTGTTTTGTAGCAACTGGTGTCGGGTATAGTTTTGATGTGTATCAGGTTATTGCATTGTGTATCAGGTTATTGTATTAAATTTTTAAATATACACAAAGTTCAGACCAACCATTTATCCGCACGCAAGACTACTGCCAATATTTGAGTATCATTGGTAACGGGAATAGGTTCAAATTCAGGATTTTCCGGTGCCAGTAATACTTCTTCACCATTTTTACGCAGCCGCTTTACCGATACCCTGTCACCGATTCGTACCAAAACAATATTGCCATTTTTGGGTTCTTTAGCAGTATCCACGAGAAGCATATCCCCTTCATTAATATCTGCACCGGTCATAGATTCTCCCCGCGCCTGCACGTAGAACGTATCTTTATTATGATACTTTGATACATCAATATAGGCGGCAATACTCTCATCAACCTCCGACGGGTCTCCGCAATGTGCAGGCGATAACATGAGTTTGGCGTGGGTATTTGCCGGCGGGTCATTCGTTCCGAATATTGGTATTCCCCTCCATGCACGACGGCTGCTTTCCCTACCGGTCATTAACCATTCTATATCACAACCAACCTCGCGCAGCAGTGCCTGTACTTTATGACCCGGCTCTGATTTTCCGTATGCATACGGAGCTAGAAAATTGTTACTTTTTCCGATAAGACGACTCAAAGCTCGAAGTCCGCCCTTCGTTTGGGCGAATTCAATTAGACGGGCAGAAACCGAATTTAGCATTAAAGAATTCATTAAAAAAGTAAAGAAATGTCTTTGAGTTAATTAAATTTTTAATTAATTTTGCACTAGAAATTATGACAATAAACCACCTGCTTATTCTACAAACATAATAAACTACAGGGCAATAGCAAAGAATAAAGTGAAATTTTCAACTATTTTCTACAAAATGTTCGTAAATCAACCCAAAAAGCTTCAGGAAAAGGTAAAAAAAGCAATCTCAAACAGATGATTCAAACAGCAAACACATACCGGCATCACGACCACAACCGGTCACTTTTTTGTAAAAATATTATAGTATCAGGAGGGTATATGAGTAGATATACAATGGATAAAAACATGGCTGCAGCAATACAATGCGGTCTGTGCGATATTTCGGGTGACGTTCTCCAACAGACATACATTACCATAAGCATTGATTTTTTGCAGAAGGTAATGGACTATTGCAAGGAGTTTGGCGAGGATGATACTGATTGTAAAAACAATCTGCATTTAGCTGAAACTGCCCACACAATTCTAGAACAAATATCAGACAACTTATCCGACACGACAGCTGATTTGGATTTATATATAAAAAGAATTTCAAAATTGAACCAAGAACTTGAAAGCAAGAAAAACAACGTTTTACACTAGAACAACGTAAGAATGAATTTTGATTGTAATGTGATATTCACTTCACCGTCTTCTCTTAAAATCATTGTAAGAAGTACGTAATGACTCACAATCCATCGGGTAAAAATTGACTATAACTGATATCATAATCATATTATCGAACAAAATTTCTTACATTTGTTTTCCAAAAGACATAATAAAACGATGTTAAAAAGGATTGATACGAATCTTCAACCTTTTGGAATACTTCTCGATAGTCAGTACAATTTTAACGAACAATACATCTCAAAACAAGGACAGCATGACTCCCGAAACCTACCCCATTAAAAGAGCCCTCATAAGTGTTTCCGATAAAAACGGCATCGTAGAATTTGCAAAGGAACTCCACAATTTAGGCATTGAAATTCTCTCGACAGGCGGAACATCTTCGCTCTTGAAAAATGCAGGAATCCCGGTTGTCAGTGTAAGCGACTATACCGGTTTCCCCGAAATAATGGACGGACGCGTAAAAACTCTCCAACCCAAAATACATGGCGGATTACTGGCTGTCTTGGATAATCCCGACCATCAAGTAAATATGACCGAGCATGGTATAAATTCAATAGACCTACTTGTTGTGAATCTCTATCCTTTTGAAAAGACACTCGCAAATCCATCTGCTACACCCGAAGACATTATTGAAAACATTGATATTGGTGGACCTGCAATGGTTCGTGCCGCTGCCAAAAACTACCGTTGGACAGCAGTGGTCGTCAATCCTGACCGCTATGCAACAAT
Organism: uncultured Chitinophagaceae bacterium; assembly: GCA_964527785.1. Taxonomy (GTDB): domain Bacteria; phylum Bacteroidota; class Ignavibacteria; order Kapaibacteriales; family UBA961; genus JADJXV01. Next base: position 25,907 of record CAZGNO010000004.1, on the reverse strand, counting down.
CCTTACTGAACTTGAAGGAAATAACAACGCAATACCTGAACAGTTCAGACGTGAACTTGCAGGCGAGGCATTTGCCCATACAGGATATTATGATTCATTAATTGCAGGGTATTTCCGTTCCAGCAATAAAAGCGAGATTTTCCCCGAAGAATTATCACTCCCGATGCGCAAAGAGCAATCACTTCGTTATGGTGAGAACCCTCATCAGTCGGCGGTGCTTTACGGTCACTTCAGTTCGATTTTCAAGCAGTTGCACGGTAAGGAATTATCGTACAATAATATTGTAGATATTGATGCTGCAGCGAAACTGGCGTTAGAGTTTACCGAACCGACGGTGGTAATTGTAAAACATACAAATCCTTGCGGCGTTGGCTCAGGGAAAACTCTAAGTGAAGCATACGCCAAGGCATTTGCAACTGATACTGTATCACCGTTCGGTGGAATTATTGCTGTAAACCGACCGATAGATCGTGAGTTTGCAGAGACGGTTCACGGACTGTTCGCGGAAGTATTGATTGCCCCTGAAATTACCGATGAAGCTCTTGAACTGCTCCGCAAGAAGAAGGACAGACGTCTGATGACCGCTGATTATGATACTCTCCGTAAGAATATTGTGATGCAGATAAAATCCGTAGCAGGCGGGCTTTTGCTTCAAACCGAAGACGCGGAACTACTTGATGAAGCCGCCCTACGTTCAGTAACGAAACGTATCCCGACCGATACCGAAAAGGATGCTCTCATGTTCGCTTGGCGCGTAGCAAAACATGTCAAATCAAATGCAATTGTCTATGCCGCCGCCGACAGAACACTTGCCATAGGAGCAGGACAGATGTCACGGTTGGATTCCGCGAGAATTGCCGTTAAAAAGGCACAGGATGCAGGAATAGATTTGAAAGGTTGTGCTGTTGCCAGTGACGCCTTTTTCCCATTTGCAGACGGATTATTGCAAGCAGTAGAGGCAGGGGCAACGACTGTTATTCAGCCCGGCGGCTCTGTACGGGATGCAGAAGTAATTGCTGCTGCCGATGAACATAATATTGCTATGATGATGACAGGAATGCGGCATTTCAGACATTAAACTTACAAAAAAGTTCACGCTTATTGCAAATACAACCGCCGCGCTTTCCAGAAGTACGGCGGTTTTTTATATCTGTAAACGTTATCGGGATTGATTTTCCTTTGCCATTTCCTTGTTTTTATGTAGATTTGGTATAAATAAGGGATTATTCTTCTGTGATACTCACTCTTTTCTACCTTTATAATGATTAATATAGCAGAACTTCCGATTGGTGCTTTGGCTATTATTGTTGGTTTTGGGATAGTAAATGATTTTACAGAACGGCTTCAAGAGTTAGGACTTACACCGGGAACAACACTAAAAATTATTCGCCGTGCTCCATTCAAAGGACCACTCGAAATAACCTACGGACATTCTTCGCGATTGGCTGTCCGCCCAAGTGAAGGCGCAGCGATATTAGTCAAGCAAATCGGCTAAGAGTTCTCTAACCAAAAGAATGACAACCCCAGTCACCATTGCATTTGTAGGCACTCCAAATAGCGGCAAATCTACGCTTTTTAACGTTCTCACGGGGCTCCGCCAAAAGGTCGGAAATTTCCCCGGTGTAACCGTAGAAGCAGGCATCGGTAATATCACCATAAACGGCTCGAACTTCCGCCTGATAGATCTCCCCGGAACATACAGCTTATCTCCAAAATCACGAGATGAAGAACTCACGTTGGCAGTTCTGGAAGGTCGTGACCACACTCTCCCCAAACCTAATACAGTTGTATTTATTATTGACGGGACAAACATTGAAAAGGGGCTTTTCCTTTTTTCTCACTTCGCAGAATTGGGGTTGCCAACCATCGTAGTCGTTACGATGATTGACGCAATCAAAGCTCAAGGCGGCGCGCTTGATGACATTACTCTGGAACGTGAACTTGGCGTTCCAGTTCTGAGTGTGGTAGGTCATAAAGGAATTGGTGTAGATGAACTGACTGATCAGTTTACGCGACTTTCTGAATTTTCTATCCCCAAAAAATGGAGTGAATCGCCAAATTCACACCACGAACGATATGCAGCAGCACGCGAACTTGCACACCGCGTTATCAATATCAGCTATAAAGACAGACGGTCCGAGCTTTTGGATAAGATTTTTCTCCATCCGATTCTTGGTCCGGTTGTATTTTTAGTGGTAATGGCACTTTTTTTTCAGTCTATCTTTACATGGGCAAAGCCCCTGATGGATGGAATTGATGGAAGTTTCGGATTTCTACAAGAGATTATCGGCAATAGCTTGCCCGAAGGACTCCTCCGCAGTTTTATCACAAAAGGTTTGATTGGCGGGGTCGGTTCGGTATTAATATTCCTGCCGCAAATCCTTTTGTTGAATCTATTTATTGTTATCTTGGAAGACTGCGGCTACTTATCCAGAGCAGCATTTTTGGTTGATAGGGTGATGGGGGTATTTGGGTTGCAGGGGCGGTCGTTTATTCCGCTTCTTGGTTCGTTTGCCTGTGCGATACCGGGGATTATGTCGGCAAGGATAATTCCCTCGGAAAAAGAACGCATGGCTACGATGCTCGTTGCACCACTTATGACCTGTTCTGCACGGCTTCCGGTGTATGCACTGCTTATCAGTGCATTTGTTCCTGCCCAGCTTATCGGTGGTGTTTTTTCATTACAGGGAATGGTACTTGGTGGGTTGTATGTTTTGGCAGCTGTATCAGGTTTGTTAATAGCAGGAGTATTCAAGCGAACAATGTTTCGCGGGTCTAAACTGCCGTTTCTGATAGAATTCCCACCCTATAGAATGCCGTCGCTCAAAAGTTTGTTTGTGACGGTATGGAATCGCTCTAGGGAATTCTTACGGACTGCCGGGGGAATTATACTCGTGCTGTCGGTGATATTGTGGGCATTGACTGAGTTTCCGAGAACTGATATTCCGACCGGAACTACAGAAATCGAGGCATCGCGAATGCAACTTGAGAATTCATTTGCCGGCATACTGGGAAAAGGTATCCAACCGATATTCGCACCTCTTGGTTTTGACTGGAAACTTACAATTGGCGTTATTGGCAGTTTTGCTGCACGAGAGGTATTTATCTCCGTCATGGGACAGCTCTACAGTGCGGATGTGAGTGTATCAGACGCACCGCTTAGAGAAATTCTTTCTCACGCAATCGGCTTGCCTACTGCACTTGCAGTCTTGGCGTTTTATGTCTATGCCTTGCAATGCATTTCAACACTTGCTGTATTGAAGCGTGAAACCGGATCATGGAAATGGGCGGGCTTTGCATTCGGATATACGTTTATACTGGCGTATGGACTTAGTTTTTTGGTGTATAGAATTGCGCTGGCGTGGTGAGAATACTGTTAGAATTGAAACATAATCAATACGTAGCACCCGAAATCGTAAGCCCGAACACAGGAGTATTCCGCTGTGAAAACCGGGCAGAAATATCGCATCTCAGGAACAATGCAATTTTATTAAACCCTATCCCTGCCTCATAATACCAGCCATCCGCCGTAGCAGATGTAGATGGAAGTTTTGTATTTGTAAACTTGAGGGTTTGTGATGAAAACTGCGTCCATCCCACACCTACAATTGCAATGAACTCAATGCCGAATGATGCAATATTTGGTATTCGTAATACACCGGGTATCACTTCGCCAAAATTATGCTCCATTGAAATTGCTGCATAACTGTCCCCGTAAAATTCCTTTGCTCTCATTCCGCGAAACACACTCTCGGCTGCTATATACGTTGTAGAAGATTCCAGACTGAAAAATCTCTGCGGCGGTACATTTCCTCTGGAATACCCGCCGGAGAACCGTAGGTCTAGCAACCATAGAGGCAGCGTAGGCGTGCGTAACTGGAGCGAGCCGTGATAGTGCTCAAAAGAAAAATCACTCGGCATAATCTGTGGATTGGAAATCTCAGTATAGATATTAAACCCGAATGTACTAATCCGCCGTTGAGGATGGTAGTCCCAACGGATTTCTGCGCCGAATGAACGCATCATTCCGTCCATTATAAGCGGGTTATCACGAAAAGTATCGCCGAATACGGCAAAATCTGTTTGCTTTGGCGCGGACAGCTCGTACTCACTGCGTGCAAAGACCCTAAATACACGGGGGCGCGCAAAAATATCCCGCCGGATAAACTTCAATTGCCCGAAGCTGATTTCAACAGCCGCCTCAACTCCATTTGCATAGTAATAGTCACCATAATCAGTCTTGAATAAAAGTGCTGTAGGAGTAATGCCGTTCGAAGTAACAATGTAGGGATTGTCCCGCCGCGTCAGCCGCCTGAACAGTGTTGCCTCCACTGAAAAAAGCTGTGCATCGCCAAATCCTTTCCTAAGCATCAATTCACCCGACAGACGTTTATCTGCAAAACTATAGCCCACTTTTGCAGTCCAATGAATGAACGTTGATAAGTCATCTCGAAGCCCAATTCCCAGATATGCCCCCTGTACCCGATTATAACGGAAAATATCTTCAAAGCCGGTAAAAGGACGCTGCCCTAGGCGCACTGCAGTCCGAGCGAACACACCAAAAGTTCGGTCAATCAAATTCGTGCCGATTGCTGAATCTGCATTGTCCCTGTTGTGTTGAATACTAAGGTAGGCATCTGCTTCCTGTGTTCGTAGCGGCAGTACAGGATTATCAATCCACACAGTCGAATCAAATACTTCTGCAGTCGAACTTGCCTCCACACGGCGTTTGGAAAACAAATCATCGTTTACGGGGATATTGAGTTCATAATCATACGCTACGGTCTCGATAGTAATATCCAAACGCGGTGCGAGTATCCACAAAAATGCCGCTTCGAGTGTAGAGAAAATATGCAGGCCGGTAGGGAGTACGAAACGTCCTATTTCTTCAAATTTTTGGTCGAACCTAAGACGGGCATCAAATGGTAATTGTACTGCACGATTTGGAGTTAATTCTACTGAAAGTGGTATGAACTTCCGAGCGTCAATATCCACAGTACCCGAAAAGAGTTTGCGGTCACCTTTGGGATGTACACGTACACGGCTGATTGTGAGCGAATCCCCCTCAATCTGCCGTTCGAGAACAAAATCGTAATAATCAAGTGCATCGGGGTGAAACGGGGTAGCAATTTTCTCACTCAGCAGCCCTACATAATCATCATACGCATTGATATTTGTGCCGAATGCTACAAAATTTGCTTCGGGGGGGACATTCGCTGTTTGTCGGCGTTGAGTAATTTCGTTGAAGTACTTATCGGGCTTCGCAAAATATCCGTTGGAATAGGATTCAAAAATGGCAATGATAGTAGTATCGGCGCGACTGTCGGCACGGGAAGCAGTTATAGTGTCAGTACTTGCAAGGAATTTTGTGTAGAGTTTGTATGTGTATGTACTTAGTGAATCGCGCTGTTCTTGTTTACGTTTCAGAACGTTTCGCATCAGTTTGATACCCGGGTCTTCTGCTGAAACCACCACTTCCATTGTTTGTGATGGAGCAGGACGGAGAGCTAAATTAATGTGAAGTGTATCATTTGTTCGCTTTATAGTGCGCCGTTCGGTGCGATATCCGACCATCGAAAACTTGAGCAAGAAGCTGTCTCTTTGCATTCCGGGTGGAATCTTCACTAGAAATTTTCCACCTATGCTGCTCATTGCACCCTTTGGTGTTTCTTCTACTCTAATGGTTGCAAAACGTATCGGCTCATTTGTTTCAGCGTCGGTAATTTGACCCCGGATAATGGTGCTGCTGCCGCTCTGTTGCGCCAAGATAATCACCGGAAAGCACCACAAGAAAAGAATAAAGAGATATTTCATGCTGAAAAAGTGAGGGAGGATACCCGGCAAAGAAAAGTGTAAGCAAACATCAGCAATAGGATATTTATATAAAGACGATTGAATGGTGTAAAAAGTTGGATTGTCGCGCTCTATTTATAATTATCATTCTTGCAAGAAAATTTCAGTATATTTGATTTTAAGTATAATGCTTATAGTATTTACACCAACTTGATATTCAATACTTATTACATTTGTTATGCAAAAAGAGAAGAAGTCAACTATTAATGTTCAGGGAACTGTCATTACTATTCTTAGTAAAAAGGTCTTAGTAAAAAGGACGATGATTTTATATCTTTAACTGATATGTTGAAGGCAAAAGACGGAGATTTTTTCATTTCTGACTGGCTTCTGAATAGAAATACTGTTGAATTTCTTGGGATTTAGGAAAGTGTTCACAATCCAGCTTTTAATTATGGCGAATTTGACACAATTAAAAGTCTTGCCGGATTGAACAATTACAAACTAAGCGTAAAAGATTGGGTGGAGAAGACAAATGCAATCGGACTACGGGCAACTACAGGCAGATATGGCGGTACGTATGCGCACAAGGATATTGCATTTGAATTCGGGATGTGGATTAGTGCCGAATTTAAGGTCTATCTCATCAAAGAATTTCAACGGCTCAAAGAGGATGAAAACCACAGATTATCGTTGGAATGGAATTTGAATCGAACATTAGCCAAGCTGAATTATAAAGTACATACGGACGCAATTAAAGAAAATATTATCCCTCAGCATATTACAAAAGAGCAAGAACAGTATATCTATGCAAGTGAAGCTGATGTTCTGAATGTGGCATTGTTTGGAAAAACGGCATCGCAATGGCGGAAAGAAAACCCTGATAAAGAAGGGAATATCAGAGATTACGGCAGTATAGAGCAACTGTTGGTACTGGCGAATTTGGAAAGTATGAATGCTGAATTTATACGCATGAATTTACCGCAAAGTGAACGGGTGCTTAAACTCAATACCATAGCCATTCGGCAGCTGAAATCTCTTACAGCAAATTCGTCAATTAAAAAAACTTAAACAATAGAACATAAATGATAGCACAGCTAAGCGGAACGCTCATCGAAAAAAGACCTACCGAAATCGTTATTGATTGTGGGGGCGTGGGGTATCAAGTATCAATCTCACTTGCTACTCACGAACAACTTCCCGAACTCAACACCAAAGCCCGTATCTATACTCTTTTAATCCCCAGAGAAGACGCATTAAACCTCTATGGTTTTTCCACGGTAGCCGAGCGTGAGGCATTCCTGATGATTACTTCCATTTCAGGTATCGGTGCAAAAAGTGCACTTGCCATTCTATCATCCATTACCCTCTTTGAACTCCGCGATTATATCCTTCGCAATAACCTTATAGCTCTCCAAAAAATGCCCGGCATTGGCAAAAAAACCGCCGAGCGAATAATAGTAGAACTACGTGATAAAATAGGTAAGCTCCCTCTTGAAGAAAACGTCGGTATTTCGTTTATAGGTGTACAAAAACTTGTCCAGCAGGACGCTCTTGCTGCCCTGCTTTCACTAGGGTATAATAAGTTGATTGCTGAGAAAGCTATCCGCAGTGCGGCGGCTGAACTGAACTCCGAATCTGTAACGGCTGACCAGCTTATTAAGAAAGCGTTGCGGTTTGTGGGATGAGAGGTAAGGTTCCATGAAATATACTTCTTATGTAGTTGTAATTAACTTGGAAAGCTTCAAGAAAAATTGTAATATTGTTTTTATAATATCAATGCTATATGTATGGTTAGATTAAATCGTAAATAAAGATAGTCTTAAATTATCAATTCATTTACAAAACGGAGGTTTTCGATGAAGTTATTTTCTACATTCTGTCTGTTGATTATATGTTCAGTAATTATGGGGCTTGCCTCATGTGACAATCCGGATGATTATGAATTGAGTGACGGTGCTTGTGATGCAGGAACAGAATATGTTGAACATAAAATTACGTTAGATGGTGGGATAGAGATTGAAAAGGCAAACTACCCCCTTCCTGCAGGAAATACAGTTTTTTACCAAGATTACGGAGATACAATCAGGTTCATTATATATCAAACTCAAGCGAATATTTGCACCAAAGAACATTTAAAAGTAGATTTTTTTGCTCTCCTTACAAAGGATCCTCCACCATCGCTTAAAGTAAGTGGAGAGGTAAACTGGAGTGCACTTTTTCCTTCAGCACAGGTAACCTTGTATAATGCCGGTAAAACCTATAACGGAGGCACTGAAGCAGGACTGAAACAAGTGTTTGGCGATAAGCCGGCAGCAGTAGATTGTTACTTGACTCTTCAGTTCGAAAGCCAAGGTTCGCAACTTGCAAATATTGCATATTTAAGGGAATATGTCTCTAAAATGTCTATAATGTATAGGTATAGCAAGCATACCAGATGATAGATTGGATTACTGCATATTCAGCATAATTTGATTTAGAAACAATATTTCTTTCAATTTCCCCATAGTGGACTGATAGTAATAGAAATAAAAAACCAGAAAACAACTAAGCTCCATCGGAACGACATTAAGAATATATCGCTCCAATGGAGTTTGAATTATGGGTTGATACATATTCTATTGCTATGCCGCTCCTACGGGAGCTTGACGTTTTGGTTGTGTGCCTATACTATTTCTATGCCGCTTCTACCGGAGCTGAAAACCTTTGCGTTCCATTTGCGAACCTTTGCGCACTTTGCGTTAAAAAATAAATTCAAAGATGCAGAGGAGATTAGATAAAAAAACGGACGGCAACAATCTAATGTTACCGTCCATTCTCATTTCACAAACACTCAAAACACATCAAACTTCATCAAGTGCTTTTTGTTTCTTCTGAGCACGAAGGCGAAGGTTCGTATCAAGGATTTTCTTGCGGACTCGAATTGAAACCGGAGAAACTTCCAATAGTTCGTCATCTTCGATAAATTCGATATATTGCTCCAAGCTCATTTTACGCGGTGTTTCCAATTTAATAATACCGTCAGAACCCGAAGCACGCATATTTGTAAGATGTTTTGCTCTACATGGATTTACCTGAATATCCTCTTCGCGGGCATTTTCACCTACAACCATTCCTTCGTAAATTTCCATACCCGGATCAATGAATAGAATGCCGCGTTCTTGCACGCTTTCGAGTGAATATCCTGTTGCCGTTCCGTTTTCCATCGAAACCATCGAGCCCTTTGTACGTCCGCTGATAACACCCTTATACGGTGAGAAATCATGGAAAGTATGGTGGATGATTCCTTCACCGCGAGTAGAAGTTAGGAACTCTGTACGGAAACCGATTAATCCGCGAGCCGGAACATAAAACTCTGCACGGATAATGTCACCTTGCGGTGTCATGTTTACCATTTCTCCTCTGCGTCGTCCAAGTATTTCGATAACAGTCCCAACGTGCTTATCAGGAACATCTACAAGTACGTGCTCGATTGGCTCTACAAGCGTACCGTTTTCGTCACGTTTCATAAGAACTTCCGGTTTTGACACCGCAAATTCATAACCCTCACGGCGCATCGTTTCGATAAGAATTGCTAGCTGCAACTCACCACGACCGGATACTTTGAATACATCGGCTTGGTCTGTATCTTCCACACGCAAGGCAACGTTCATACGAAGTTCGCGGTAGAGACGGTCACGGAGTTTCGGTGTAGTTACGTGCTTGCCTTCACGTCCGGCGAAGGGCGAAGTATTGACGCAGAAATACATTGCAATCGTCGGCTCTTCGATATTTACATACGGAAGTGCAACGGGATTGGTAGCATCGCAAATGGTTTCGCTGATATAGACATTCTCAAAACCGGAAAGAGCGATAATCTCACCTGACTCCGCGTTTTCGATTGGCATTTGATTTACACCTTCATACGAATACATCTTTGTGATTTTTTGCTGCTCTTTCGAGCCGTCGAGGTGAATGAGCGCAACAGAATCACCTACTTGAACTTTTCCTGAGTGAATACGACCTATCGCAATACGCCCAACATAATCACTCCAACCGAGAGCAGTAATGATCATTTGGAACGGACTGTCAATATCATATTTCGGACCGGGTATCGTATCTATAATTGTTTCAAACAGAGGGGCAAGCGTCATTGAATCATCAACTAGTGAACGTCTTGCAATCCCTTGTTTTGAAATCGCATAAATCACAGGAAAGTGCAATTGGTCGTAGTCTGCGCCTAAAGCGATAAAAAGATCAAGAATTTCATCCAATACTTCTTCCGGTCTGGCATCCGAACGGTCAATTTTATTGATAACAACGATTGGAACGAGGTGTAATTCCAATGCTTTCTTGAGAACGAAACGGGTTTGTGGAAGTGGTCCTTCGGCAGCATCCACAAGCAGCAACACGCCGCTTACCATACTCAAAATACGCTCAACTTCACCACCAAAATCAGAGTGACCGGGAGTATCAACGATATTAATTTTTGTGCCTTTCCAATGAACGGAGGCATTTTTAGCCATGATTGTAATGCCTTTTTCACGTTCAAGGTCGTTTGAATCCATAATGCGTTCGGCAACAACTTGGTTTTCACGAAATGTACCTGATTGGCGTAAAAGATGGTCAACAAGGGTGGTTTTGCCGTGATCCACGTGGGCAATGATAGCGATATTCCGAATATCGGGGCGAGTTTGACTACTCATAAATCCTTAGAAATAATAAAATAAACTGAACATAAACGCAAAAATACGAAAAACTTAGCTAAGAATTGGCATCAAACTTTGGAAATGTAAAACAAGTACTTGTAAATGCTGGAAGAATTGATAATGTCGTGACCGTTACTCGGAAAATAGGGCAGACTGCAATTTTTAGATTGTTTTTCTAAAATTTTACAAAAAACATTCGCTATCCTTCCTATTGTTTTGTTAATTGTCAATTAGGTGTTATCTTGAATCCTTGAAACTAATCTCAAAAACTGCTTTCCCTTTATTTCTGAATGTGAGTATAATCATCGCAAAGAGAACTACGCAAACATCCCAAGTATAAAATAGCAAATGAACATTCTTTTTCTTCGTACAGATTTTTTCGGACCGCTCAATACAGGCGGTTCCTTCTCACATATCGGCGGTTTCCTTGATGGCTTACAAGAGCTTGGACATACGGTTGCACTTACCTCATCGGCACAGGCATTTGCTGCCGATAGATATAAGTTTTATCATATCCCCTATTCCCCGCTTTTTACCAATTTCCCTGAAATTCCTTCGATTGCTTACAATCGCATTCTTGAACGCAAACTTCCGGCAATTATTCAAGCAGAAAAACCCGATTTTATTTACCAGCGTCACAGCGAATTCATTCACGCAACTACCAAAATCGCGAGCCGAGCCGGACTCCCCCTTATACTGGAAGCAAATAATAGCGAATGGTGGTGGAAGCGAAATTGGGCACACCTCTTTTTTGATAAAATCCTCCGTAGAAGTGAAGAACGTCAGTTTCATGATGCCGATGCAATTATGGTCGTTTCCGAAGTGCTCAAGCAGGACCTCGTTCGGCTATTTAATTTAGATGAAGCAAAGATTCATGTAAACCCTAACGGTGTGGATATCGCAAGATTTACCGATTCGATTGATTCACCAGCGTTTTTCAGTTCACTTCCAGCTGAACTTCAGGCGCGATGGAATGACAAAATCCTCTGTGGGTTCGTCGGAACATTCGGCGAATGGCACGGCGTTGAAGTGTTGGCAAGGTCAGTCAGTCACGCTGTAAAGCAAAATCCTAATCTACACTTTATGCTAATCGGCGATGGTAAATTACGGGGAAATGTAGAGAAAATTCTTGATGCTGACGCTGTTTCGGATTCTGTGACACTCCTTGGAACAGTTAAACATGATATAGTACCTAGTTATCTTTCGTTGTGCGAAATCCTCCTTAGCCCACACACAGAAAATACCGATGGCACAACGTTTTTCGGTTCACCTACCAAACTGTTTGAATATATGGGGATGGGTAAGGCAATTGTAGCTTCGTCGGTGGGGCAAATTGCCGATATTATCCATGATGGAATCAACGGTGCGTTAGTAGTACAGCGCGATGAGCGTGCTTTGGCAACGGTAATTTGTCGTCTCGCCGGTGATTTAGAATTATGTAGTACACTTGGCAAAGCTGCACGACTTGATGCTGTGAATACATATTCATGGAAGCATAACGCACAAAGGGCTGTGGATGTATATCATGGAATAATGAAGAAGAAATTGTAATTTTCTCAAAATAAAACAGCACTCGACAAGGAGCATAACCTTTGCTGAGTGCTGTTTTATGAATTTTCTAATGCTTTCAGTAGTATCGTGCCGGTAAACCCGATTCTACAACTACAATTTTTCAATCGAATATGATTCTTTGGTGTCGAGAACAGTAAAGCCAAGTTCAGTTATTTTCAAGCGCATTTGGTCGGCTAGTGCAAAATTCCTCTCCTTCTTTGCTTGCCAACGCTGCTCGGCGTATCCGTGAACTTCAGTCGGTATTTCGATGTGTTTTTGGGGTCTATTGCCAAATTCCCATACACTGAAAATAGCATTCAATTCAGCAAAGAATGATAAGAGCTCTTGTCTGTTGCCGGCACCAAGTTCACCGACCGGATGAGCATTGATAAATGCAAAAACACGTTCCAATGCCTTGGGAGTATGAAGATTGTTCAGCAATTCTGCAAAAACTGCGTCCCTGAATTCACCGATGTTCACACTTTTGAGCGTTGAATCACCAGAACTATTCTCGTGTAAATCATAGATATACTCTTGAATTCTCTGACGCGCTTTAGCAGCCGATTCTAGCCCGAAAAAAGTAAAATTATAGACAGAATTATACTGAGCCGACATCATGGCAAACCGAATATCAAGCGCATCCAAACCGCGCTCTAATAAATCTCGCAAGGTGAAGAAATTCCCGCGAGATTTGCTCATCTTTGTTCCTTCTACTTCCAAAAATTCATTGTGACACCAAAACGTCGCCGTTTCTACTCCATATCCGGCTTTGCTTTGGGCAATTTCGTCTTCATGATGTGGGAAACGTAAGTCCACTCCTCCGGTATGAATATCGAACGGCAAACCAAGAGTCGCGTGTCCCATTGCAGAGCATTCAATATGCCAGCCGGGGCGACCGCGTAAATTCTTGCCGTTAAGTTCAAAATCCCATGACGGTTCGCCGTCTTTATGTGCTTTCCACAGTACAAAATCGCTTACTTGATCACGGTCGTATTCATCGGCATCAATCCGAACGCCTGCCCTGAAATTCTCAGTGTCAATTGTAAAAAGCTGTCCGTATTTTTCTGATTTGCGCCATTCTGTTAAATTGAAATAAACGCTGCCGTCGGATTCATACCCAAACCCGTTCTCAACGATATTCTTCACGAGATTGGTTATCTCTGCAATAAAATCGGTAGCACGTGGAATTGCATGAAAATCAGTAAGTTGAATACCGATTGTTGAAATATCATTCAAAAATTCTCGCTCATAAAACAGGGCAAGTTTTGCAGCATTTTCATTCGGGTTATCGGTTTGGTTGCCCATTTCGGGTTTCCATGCCGGGCTGCCGATTGCACTGTCGTGAATAATCTTATCCTCGATATCGGTAATATTCATTACCCATTCCACTCGGTAGCCGCACACAGCGCGCAGAACCCTTTGGAGTAAATCAGGAAAAAGAAATGCCCGCATATTGCCGATATGTGCGTAATTATAGACGGTCGGACCGCAGGAGTATATTCTCACAACATCGGGTTTGAGGGGTGAGAATGATTGATTGCTGCGTGTAAGAGTATTATAAAGATGAAGTTGCATAATAGATGTTCCAAAAAGTAAAATTGAAAAAAATAGGTTAGTACTGTCTCAAGTAAATCAGGTTGTAATTGATTCGCTTTGACATCGCATCAGACGCATATTTTCTTCAAAATCACCTGAAAACAATCCCGATCCACTCACTAAAATACTTGCACCTGCATTATAGATTTGAGCTGCATTGTCTATTTTTACACCCCCGTCCACCTCGATTTCTATGTGAGGGAGACCGTGTAAATCCAAAAACGTACGCAATTGCTCGCATCGCTGCAGAAATGTCGGTATAAAGGATTGTCCGCCAAAACCGGGGTTGACACTCATCAGCAAAATAAAATCGCAATACTCGGAAGCTGCAAACGCAAATTCCAGCGGAGTTGCTGGATTCAAGACAATACCAGCTTTCTTACCAAGTTCTTGAATCAGTCCGAGAGTGCGATGCAAATGCGTGCACTCTTCCACATGAACCGATATCCAGTCTGCACCGGCTTCGGCGAAGGCGGGGATGTATTTATCCGGGTTCTCAATCATCAAATGGCAATCAAACGGCAGTGTAGTTTTAGAACGGATTGCACGGACGATGAGAGGTCCGATAGTAATATTCGGGACGAAATGACCATCCATCACATCAATATGGAGAATATCCGCACCTGCTTTTTCGCAGAGCTGTACATCTCGCTCTAAATTGGCGAAATCAGCCGAGAGAAGTGACGGAGCAATTTTGAGAGGATGGAGCATTTTTTGTATTGTTTAATGGTTGTTGTGAAATGCAAAAATAGGTGGTTTCGGGGTTATTTGCAATATTTGTTTATCATTGTATCGGCATCTTTACTGCCTAATTCACTTGCTCTTGACCAATCCGAGTAAGCACCATCCTTATCTTCTAGTTTGTATTTTGAAAATGCTCTTTCAAAATATGTGTTGAAATTCTCTACATGAAATGAAAATATAATTTCAATTTTTCTTCCGTATGTTTTTTGACAAATAGTTTCAAACAAACACTAATTCTTTTTGTCAAGCTTAGAGTAAAAAACTATCCCGATACGATTGATATGCTCCACTAACGGATTATGAGTTATAGTATCATAATGAAGAACATCAAACCTATAGGGCATAAGCGTTTCTTCGTTTAGGCGTTCACTAATACGGACAATTGTACTGTGAGTGATATTCCTTCCTTTAAGTGCAATATCAACATCACTTCCGGTTCTGTAATTCCCCTTTGCTCTGCTGCCGAAAATAAGAGCTTGCTCAACTGTATCCTCACCTTGGAGAACGACAACAATAGTTTCAATATCATCGTCACGCAACCCGAAAGTGTTACTTATCTTCAATATTTTTGAAGGTATCATACAAATCTTTCAGCAATGGATAATATTTTTCGCGAATAAGTTTTTCAACCTCTGTTACCGTTTCTTCGTCATATGTATGAGAAGTCAGATTTCTGTCCTCAAGCAATTCCAACCATTCGTGACCATCGTTAATTAAGCCAATCTCAAAGGATTTTTTCAAAGCGACGCGAGGAGATTTGATGTCAATGAACCTTTGTTCTTCAAGATAATCTTTGAGCAATTTACATGAAAGTTCCGAGCACATTTCAAAGAATTGAATCATGCCGGCTTTTTGAAAAATATCAGGATTCTGTAAATTCATTGCATTTTCTAGATAATGCAACGCCTTCTCAAAATTATCAAAACGCTGTTTCAGACGATTATCATTGTTTAGCATTTTTAAAGCTGTTTGTTGTAAAAATCTAACTTGACAGTGTTATTAAATACAAAACTGCCTATAACTTTCAACGAGATGGAATTGTAAATATAAATATAAGATTACTGTTACTGTACACCGTTCACCTCCTACCGCACAATCACCCTTCTAGAGAACGTCCGGGTAGGCAATTCAACCATAAGGAAATACACACCGGCAGACAGCCCGTCCCGCTGAAACGGAATACTATACGTACCCTCGTTGTACTCAGCATCAGCAAGCATGGCAACTTCCGTCCCCATCACAGAACAAAGAGAAACCCTTACCCGACCTTTTTCACCGGTTTCAAGCACGATTTCAGAGGATTGTTCAATAGGATTTGGAACAATCTGGACTGACGCAGTTCCTGCTGTACGGTAGAGGCGCGGAGTTGCCCCTTCACGGCAAATTCCTTGCAATGCAAAAACACCGGTAACTGTAGAAACAAATGCAGACCCTGTCTCAACTGAAATGTTCTCTGCAATCAGGTCGGTAGTAGTATCGCTTCCTAATGCTGCGCGGAAATGCAGTATGGTGAGAATAGTATCGTTTGTAATCGGTGCAGAGAACTTCACTTTAAGAGTTTGGTCCGAATAAATTCCTGTATTGGTTGGGGCGATTGACGTCAGGATTGTTCCATTACACCGAATAGTACCGCTAATTCCTGATACTTTTGCTTCTTTTAATTCTTTTAAATTAGAAATGATAATAGGAATTTGTACAGTCTCTCCGATAGCAGCAGATGCAGAACCTACCGTAAGAACCACTTTCGGGACAGGGATAACATTTGCTTGTACGTTGAGACTTTTGGAATTGCTACACCCTGTTTCGATTACCGGGATATCGGGTGCGTAATAATTACCGGCACTGCCACCGTTAAACCTCAATCGTAATAGCGAAGAGCCGCCAACAAGTGTTTGCGATGGGACTACTTCTACTAATGAAAAACTTCCAAAAACATCAGGAACTTTCCATTCGAGAGGTACTGTTCCGGTATTTGTAATACGGATAATAGTATCGGCTGTAATAAATTGCTTGTTAATTTTCATTACAACAGTTAATTTCTTATTTTGCTCGCCTTCAAGAATAAATCCTACCGAATCTTGTTTGGCTCGTAAGGCAATTGTATCGGATTTTATGCTCTCGCCTGCAGCGGTCAGTACAATAAATGCGGCTTTTACTCCGGCATTCCTGCTCGAAAAACGGATAGAAGCAGTTGCAGTACCTCCCAGAGGAATAGCTCCATTTGGTGAAATACCCAACCACGTAAACTCACTTGCATTTGTACCATAAATCTCAGTTTTCTGGATTGTAACCGGCACTTCGCCAATATTACTAATTATAAATGTAAAGGTAGTGTCACGACGGCATGAAAGCGATGGTACATCTATA
Source organism: uncultured Chitinophagaceae bacterium (assembly GCA_964527785.1). Taxonomy (GTDB): domain Bacteria; phylum Bacteroidota; class Ignavibacteria; order Kapaibacteriales; family UBA961; genus JADJXV01. Next base: position 9,168 of record CAZGNO010000004.1, on the reverse strand, counting down.
ACCGGTGGGAAACTAATTTCAGTTTCTACACCTTCACCAAATAATCGTACTTCAGTTAGCGAATCAATACCTGTATGAGCAACGACTACGCTTCCTGAAGTCCTTCCGCGGGTATTTGGTGCGAAACGAAGCGTTACTTCATGAGTTGTATCTGGAGCCATTGTAAATGTTCCGCTTCCACTTATAATATCGAATTGAACTGAATCCGGTTTCCCCTTAGTAATTGATTTTACTGTAATAGGTACTCCGCTTGTATTTTTCAAAAACAGGGTGATGGTAGAATCTTTTACCGTTCCAAGTCGTACTTTACCGAAGTCAATCAATTCTGAAAATACTGATAATCCGGGATAAAAACCGGTTGCAGTTATAGTTACCCTGTGCTGGGTTCCCTGAGTATGAAATGTGACCAATGCTGAACGAGTACCTATGCCAAGAGGTCGGCAGCTAAATTCCACATCTGCTGTTTTCGCACCTCCAATTGTGAAACTTCCTGCTGAATTTACTCTAAATTCATTTGGATTTGAACCTGAGAATGTAATGCTGTCAATTTTTATGGGAAATACTCCTGCGTTTTGTATAGCGTTCATTATTATAGAATCCCGACTAATTCCGACCGGAATTCGTCCCAAATCTATATCTGAAACGGTTGGTTTCGCTGAAACGATCGAGAAGAGAGCATTGGATGTATCTTGCTGAACAACCAAGACATTCCCTAAATCCCAAATCCGTGCGGTATAGTCAATGCTTGAAGAAATCAACCGCCGTCCGTTCTTGTCGAACTGCACTGTGTTGATTTGCCTGAGATGTCCGTGAAGAGTGAGGAGAGAATCGCCACTCGAGAGATTCCATAGGATAATGGATACAAAGAGTGTATCTCCTTGATAACTTCCACCGGTGGCAAGCAAGCTGCCGTCCGGACTGATTGCAGCACAAGTTACATTGGTATTGCCTGAACGAAAACTTTTAATCTGGCTACCCGAAGCGGCATCCCAAAGAATTGCAGAAGTCGGACCACCTGTTACAAACTGGCTTCCACCTTTTGTAAACCTGGCAGTATAGGCATATTCTACAGAACTGACCGAAAAAGCATATAGCCGTCTGCCTGTGGTGATATTCCACATATTCACATTACCGGATTGTGTAGTTGTAAGAAGTCTGGTGCCGCTCGGGTCAATATCCAATGACGATATTCTTGTAGAATCATCTCCCGAAGAAAACGAACGAATCTGATCACCCGTCTCAACATTCCACATCCGAACCACTCCTTTATAATCACCGGTAAACGCTTTCAAGCCATCTTTGCTGAACGCTGCAGTTGAAAGTTCGATGGGGCTTCCTAGAAATGAGCGGATTTGAGCACCGGTAGCTGCATCCCATAATATTCCCGATTGGTCGCGGCTGACAGTCAGAACCCTAGAACCGTCAGAATTATATACTGCAGCACCTACTATTGCTTTATGTCCTGAAAGACGAAATTTCTGTATGCCTGTATTTACATCCCATATTATTGCAGTATGGTCTTCACTTGCAGTAAGAGCGTCAGTTCCATTTGGACTTAAATCAGCTCCAAGCAACCAGTCTGTATGACCCGAAAGGACAGTAGCGGGTGGTAATACACGGCGCAACTGACTAATTCTCACAAGGCATCTATCGCCGGGAGTGTTGGGAATCGCCCAGTTGGTTCGTAAACCGCCTGCATTTGCTTTTAGAATATTCCATGTTACTCCGGCATCAGTACTTAGTTCTATTTTTACTGAGTCGGACGGTGGTACACCTTCCCATGTGATTACCGAATCGCTACCGGCTCCATAACTTTCACCGCCATTTGGTGTAAGTAAATGCAGTGTTCTTATTCCGGCGCCTTTATCCAAGTATCCACCGGTTCCGTAAAAGAAAAAGGGTGAGCAAATATCAGTTTCAATTCGAAATGATGCAAACGCATATCCTGAATCAGACGGCGTAAACTCTACAGTTATATCGCGGCTTTCTCCCGGCTGCAGCGTAAATTGAGCTCCTGAAATAACCTTAAATCGTACATCATTGGGAATAATATCAGTAACTGTGATGCTGCGTGAACGTGCTGTCAATGTGGTTGTAAGCTGACCGGAGATATTTGGTCCGACAGCACCGAATTCTAGAATAGAGGGCGAAATCTGTAGTCGAATTATTCCTGAGTTCGGACGAGTATATTTTGTAGTTGCTGTTAATTTTTCGGCAGGAACGGAAGCTCGCACTGATACATTTGGCAGACAATCAGAGGCACTTTCCCATTCTATATTACATGGCTCAAACTGTTCGATTTCCTGAAGAATTGAAAGGTAAATACTTTCCGTTTCGGCTGGACTACGAATGTCTTCATAATATTTTCCTCCGGTTTGTTCTGAAATTTTGCGCAGTAACTCAGGTGCATGAATCCCCAAAGCAACGGTGTAAATGACCACATTGGATGCTTTGGCGAGTTTTACAATTGCATCAACGTTTCCGAATCCTTCTCCGTCGGTTAAGTAGATTACTATCCGCTTATTTCTCCCGTTTTTGGCAATTGAGAGAGCCGAAGCAGGGGGATTACGAAGACCCATATCATGGTCTGTTCCACCACGAGGACCTAATGAGCTGACGGCAGCAAGTAGTTTTTTTCGATCTGTTGTAAAGTCTTGATTGAGGTAATTAAAATGGTCGAAACTTGTAACGGCACATTCGGAAAAACCAAGATGAATTGCATTAACAAATGATGTGGCGGCAGTTTTGGCAAGCTCGATATTTGGATAACCAAACCGCATCGAACCCGAAACATCTATTGTGAGTACAGCCGAAACTGCTACTTGAGCAGCAGCTGAAGGGCAAGTAAGAAGTGTAACAGGGCGTACAAGACCGTCTTCGCTGAGAATAACATCGGCAGGAGAAATATTCAGGATTTTTCCGGTGGTATCATAGGCAGTGCACCGTGCTTTTACTATTGGGAATCTGGTAGTGTCTATACCGTAGAGTGCAAATCCCTGCGCGTCGAGTTCGATTGGTAAGAGCAGTAGAAGAATAAAAGCAACAAAATAGTTCATAGGCGTTTTTTTGAAAAGAGTAGTTGTTCTTCCCATTATTTTCCGCAAATTTACGCCATTATTTTGTGAAAATTCGTGAAATTCGCGGTAAAACGTTTTTAAGTACTTAATGGAGCAGGCAAATACTAGGGGTTGTGTAATTAACAGTATAAATTACATAGAGGATAAACACTGATTGACAGAAGTGGTTACTTATCCTGGTTTTCAAATCAATAAGAACTAATTGTAGCGAATTAAGAAAGTATAGAGTACAATTTAAAAATATCATTAATAATTACCATCAAAATAAACATCAAGCGTCATAATCAATCGTTCCTTTAACGTACAACTTATTTTTTCTTATCACATAAACAATGATAACAATCAATCCTTCCGAGATTCCGCATCGCGATATGCACTCGATCATGCTTTCAGGGGTTGCGCCGCGTCCGATTGCCTTGGTTTCCACAATGGATTCCGAAGGTAATACCAATCTTTCCCCATTCAGTTTTTTTAATGCCTATGGTTCGAAGCCGCCGATTGTTGCGATTGGACCTGCTTTTAGTGCAGCAACAGGTAAAGCGAAAGACACATATTTGAATATCATCGAAACAGGCGAATGTACCATTAATGCTGTTCAATATTCAATGGTGGAACAGATTAATCTTGCATCATGCGAGTATGACAGGGGAGTGGATGAATTTGTAAAGTGCGGTCTCACCAAGCGAACAAGCGACATCGTTCGTCCGCCGATGGTAGCCGAGTCTCCGTTTGTAATGGAATGTAGATTTATTGAAAACATTCCTCTCGGGCGTAATATTGGTGGTAATGGAAATCTGATGCTGCTTGAAGCAGTCCGGTTTCATATTTCAGAGTCGGCAATGGTGGACGGGAAATTGCACCCACAACGTCTGGACTTGGTAGCAAGAATGGGATATAATTGGTATTGCAGGGCGAATGGAGATTCCGTATTCGAGCTTATGAAACCCCGTTGGAATGGTATAGGGTTCGACGCACTACCGGAGGAAGTCCGAACAAGTGAAATACTGACAGGGAATAACCTCGCACATCTTGCCGGAGTGAAGGAATTTCCGGTTAGGGATGAGAATTTTCCTGATTTTGACGGGATTGATACTGCAGATTCAATAGAAATAGAATTACAAGCACACAATCCGATTGGTGCATTGTACGCTGTAAAATTAAAAGGGATAACGTTAGACCGTACAATACGCCACAGAATTGCAAAGGCATTTATCGAAATAAATGCAACAAACGAAGCATGGCAAACACTTCTTCTATAAATAATCGGCTAGCAGTATTTATAGTGCTTATGTCTATTTAGATTACATGATGCAAAAGAAAAGCGTTTTATTTCTTCTCGGTATAGTTACTGTTACAGCTACAATATGGTGGTGGATGAAGTATCATTCTACAAATTCACTATTTTACAATAATGAACCGATTTATCTCCAAAACGTAAATTTTGAATATCAGAAAGGATTTTTCACTTTGTACAAAACATCTCATGCCGATGTAGTGATGTTTGGCGATTCACATATATTCGGTATTAATTGGAATGAAGCACTTGCTCGTGAAGGGGTTATCAATCGAGGGATACGTGGCGATATTACTGAAGGATTTCTCAAACGGTTGGATGAAGTCTATACTTTGCATCCTAAAGTCTGCTTTGTAATGGGAGGGATAAATGATTTATATGCAAATATCCCGGTTCATACAATTCTAAAAAATTATTACAAGATGGTTGAAGAATTGCGGCGTAATAATATTGTTGTCGTAATTCAAGCAACGATTTATGTTGGTGCAGGCAGGGAATCGTACATTGAAAAAAACAAAGAGGTTACAATCCTTAATAATGAGCTTAGAAGATACGCCCAACGTGAGAATATACGATTTATAGACATTAATCCGTTTGTATGTGAGAACTCAATGCTTCTGTCTAAATTTACTGTGGACGGGCTGCATTTAACTGCAAACGGCTATGCGCTATGGCTGCCGGAAATTGAGAAAGCACTTGTAAGTAATGGACTGTGATTTATAAGAGTAAGAGTCACGACAAAATAAAGAGTACCAATCAAATAGTGTCATTCTGAAGGAGTCTTCGACTGAAGAATCTCTGCAATGCACTACAAAAAATGAACGGAACAGCATACGAAAATTCTTCGCTACCGCTTAGAATGACAGGACTTATATAAGATTTATTTTGTCCAAACACCAAATGAAAATCAATTTAAAGCCAATTTTTGTTACATCATTTTAATATGTTATCGTCAGTCCTGCACCAAACCCCATATCGCTTTCATAATGTGTTGAAACTGATATATACTTTGTGAGAATATACCGTAATCCGGTTCTATATTCAAAATCACTGTTGTACATTCCCCACATTCTGAGCCGGGATGTGAGGGGAATATCATCCCTGCTTATTTGGAAGCGAATATTACCAGAATGGTCAATCCGGGCATCTGCCACAATAAACCAAGGCAGAGTGTATTGCAAGCCGACACACACAACTCCTCTCTTGTTTTTTGTATCTTTTTGTCCGAATATATTTTTTTCGTCACTGTCGTGTTTTCTATATCGCCAGTCCCATCCGGCATACGCAGTCAAAAACTGATTCCGGTCGAGAAACCGCCCTATATGGCTTTCACTTTCGTAACCCGATGTGCTGTTTAATCCTATATGCCACTCTGTTTGAAATGACCACCGTGTATTGGCAGTCATTATTTCCCCTTCGCTGCCATTACTTTCCAAGCCAATTCTTGCCCCTTCATAAAAACGTCTGTCGTCGTGATATACTTCTTTCAGTGCTTCGTCAGGGTTCGGAATTTGTGGATTAGGCGGAGAATTTTCGTAGCTGAAAATTCTTCCCATCCCACTCATCATGTGATATAATATATGGCAATGAAAATACCAATCACCATATTCTTCCATGGCATTAAATTCGATGGTATCAACTTCCATAGGCATTATATCTATCACATTTTTCAAGGGTGAATACTCCCCCTGACCGTTCAATATCCTAAAGAAATGTCCGTGCAAGTGCATTGGGTGCCGCATCATTGACTTATTTATCAGGATGATACGAATGGTTTCACCTTTTCGGATGAGTATTTTGTCCGTTTCCGAAATAGTTTTGTTGTTTACTGTCCAGACATAACGATTCATATTGCCCGTTAATTCAAACGTTAATGTGCGTATCGGTACATCGGGCAGTGAAGTTTTAACGGGAGATTTCAGCATTGAATAATTGAGCGTGACAATTTCCTGAGGTTTGCTGTCGCTCATTGATTCATGTGACCGGTGCTCTGCGCTGTGCTTGGGTTCATCTGTTATTTCAGGATACATAACGGTATTCATATCCATTTGCTGCAAGCTCATGTCCATCCCCATATCATCCAAATCTCCGCCCACAGTCATCATGTCGTTCATCATTTTCATACCTTCAAAGTATTGTAGTCTTGGCATCGGTTCAGGTAATTGTTGCTTCCCATTACCTAACCAAAGTATTGCCGAACCCATCCTGTCTTCCGATGTTGCAACAAACGCAGGCGCAGCATTGTCATCAGATACTGTTACAATTACATCGTATGTTTCTGAAACACCTATAATTAATCTGTCAACTTCAACTGGTTCTACATCCTTTCCATCGGAAGCTACTACTGTGATTTTTCCGCCGGTATATGCAAGCCAAAAGTACGTTGACGAACTTCCGTTAATAACCCTTAGCCGTACTCTGTCGCCTTTCTTATATTGTTTCGCCTCCTGTTCGGTTTTGCCATTGAGCAAAAACCTTTCATAATATACATCACTTACATCCATAGCGTGCATACGTTTCCACTCGTTTTCGAGTTTGGTACCGAGATAACCTTCCTTGATGGCATCCCAATAATTTTGAGTTGCTTCCTTTTTAATAGCATACCAATCGGTGGCATTGTGCAATGACCGTTCAATTTGATGCGGGTTTTCATCACTCCAATCACTTAACAAAACAACTTCTTCATTCACTGCTTTTTTGTTGCGTTTATGAATGATGAGCGCGCCATACATACCGCTTTGCTCCTGGAGCATTGTATGCGAATGATACCAATATGTCCCACTTTGCTTTAGAGGAAATTTGAAAATATGGGTACTGTGCGGCAAGATTGGAGCGGTCGTTAAATACGGAACTCCGTCTTGCTCATTCGGTAGGAGCAAACCATGCCAGTGGATGGATGTTTCGTGGTGCATCTTGTTATGCACGTAAATTACGGCTGTATCGCCCTCCGTAAAATAGAGTGTCGGTGCCGGTAATTGTCCGTTTATGGCAATTGCCTCTTTTGTATATCCTGTGTAATTGACAGTAGTGTCTGAGACATATAAATCATAGCGGACTGATTTCTGTGCTGACAAAACTGATGTCACGACTAGAATTAGAACTGATATTACGATGATTTTTTTCATTCGATTAGCTCCTTGGCTTACATTATTTTAAGATTGGTTGCTTGAATAGTAAAATGATTTGCTGATAAAAACAGGATTTGCTTATAATACCAGCGCAATCATTACAGCACTCATACCAATCATCAAGCCGTCTTCAATAATGGTAACAGTGCTCATCGGCAGATTGAAAACCGCTCCTAAACAAGCACATTGAATTTTTCTTTTGTTTAATACACTTTGCAAAACCCCTATGATGCTTACACTCATTACAAGAAGGGTTATGGTGGCAGTTAGAAGTGGGTTGAAGTCAATCAGAAAGGCAATTCCCAGTGCCAGCTCGGTGAACGCGTAGATATATGACCAGGCGGGAATGCGCCTTGCCAGCACGTCATACATCACATAGCTTTCAGCAAAACCGGATAAATTAAGCAGTTTGAAAAATGAAAAAACCAAGAAGAATCCTGCCATAAAATGGTTCATCCACATCATACCCATAAAATGGTCATTACCTAGCTGTGCGAGGAAGGAAATTACAGTAATATATGCGAAGATGAGCAAAATTGGCTTGTAGGTTTCAAACCAACTTTTGGTTTGTTCGGCTATTTCGTTATGGTTTGGTGCGGAAATTTTATACTTGGCATTCTCACCACCAAGGGCTTTTTGCATTTCGGCAAGGGCAACGTGTTTGGTCATGGTAACGGTTGCTGTGCCGGAGTCTTTAGAGGCATTAACTGCGGTAATGTCGGGGAGAACGAGCAAGCTGTTTCTTACGTTTGCTTCGCAATTGCTACAGGTCATGCCTGTAACTTGATATGTGTGTGTCATTTCTTTACTCCTTAAAAAGTTGGATAAAAGGATACAATTACAACACAAAATTACGACCGGCTCTACCTCATAATGTTATACAATTCGTTGATTGTTTTATATGTTTTACAGTTCGTCGAGTGACGTTCGTTTATAACCTTTAATTCGCCTGATATGGGATGGTGCAAAGCCCGTTACCTTCTTGAATTGACTGCTTAAATGCGCTACACTCGAATAATGCAATCGAAAGGCGATTTCACTGAGTGAAAGCTCATCATACATCAATAATTCCTTTACTTTCTCTATTTTTTGTGCAATGAAATATTTTTCGATGGTAGTACCCTCTACCTCCGAAAAGAGATTGCTGATATAATTATATTCGTAATGTAAATGCTTACTTAGATAGTCAGATAAATTTACTTTCAACTCACTGTTCAGTTCTTGTACCAATTCTATAACGAGATTCTTTACCTTCTCTATCAACCTGCTTTTTTTATCATCTATCAATGCAAATCCGAATTTCTGCAAGGCATCATAGATTTGATTGATAGTAGTTGTATCAATTTGTTCGCTTAGCTCCACTTCTCCTAATTCAACGGAAATAGGGTGAAGTCCGATTTTTTCCAGTTCGGATTTTATCACCATCTTGCACCGGGTGCAAACCATATTTTTGATATAGAGTTTCATTTGTCCTTTAACGTAAGTTCCGGTATATTGTTCCGGTGTAAATTGAATAAGTATTCAAATAAGTAAGTGCTGAGACTAAAATAACCGAACCATTAAATTCAGTAAATTGTTTGGTTGGGAAATTGGCAAGTACTAGATGCTTCGACTCCGCTGTAAATGACATCTCTTACATAGCCCGTCATTCTGAGTGCAACGAAGAATC